>JANMEB010000142.1:0-1036 GCA_031376585.1 Planctomycetota bacterium
TTTGTCAATTTGGTTGGGCGGGGAATGGATTTTTTTAGGCATGGGTTTCAGTGCTTCGATGCGGCTGGATTTTGGTCTTGTGGTGCGTTAGTTTGAACTGACTTGGTGAACGTCCCGGCGCGCCGGGATGCGGGGACGCAACCCAATGAGGGATAGCCAACTGTTTCGGTGCATTGATGATGGTGCATCAATGATGCAGTCAGCATTCAGGTCGTGTGGTGAACTGGATGCTTATTTGTTTATGGCGTTGCACCATTTCGCCAGAGTTGATCGGTTCGAATCAAGGTATTGAGGATGGTCAGCAATTTCCTCATGGCGGCAGTCAGGGCAACTTTTTTCGGTTTGCCTTTTGCCACCAGGCGCTGATAAAAGATTTTGATCGCGGGATTGCATCGGGTTCCCACGAGCGTTGCCATGTACAGATCGCGACGGACGCCTGACCTTCCACCGCAGATTTTTCTTTTTCCCGAATGCTTTCCGGAATCGTTGTTGATGGGAGCGACGCCGACGAGCTTGGCGACTTGCTGGCGGTTGAGTTTTCCGAGTTCGGGAAGTTCGGCGATGAGCGTGCTGACGTTGACGGGACCGAGGCCTTTGACCGATTGGAGGATTTCGACTTTGCGGGCGTTGGCCTGGTCGGCTTGGACCGCTTTGGCGATTCGCTCGGTGATCGTTTTAAGCTCTTTTTTCAAGCCATTGAGCACGGTTTGGATCGACTTTTCAATATCGGGATCGATCGTTTGCAGCAAGCGATTGTGCTCTTGATTGATCAAGCCGAGGAGTTGCCGACGACGTTCGACGAGTGCACCGAGTTTGGCTTGCTCGTCGGACTGAGCGGCTTGAGGCGCGGGTCGCACGACTTCGGCGAAGCGTGCCAGAACCTGTGCGTCGATCAGATCGGTTTTGGCGTCGCGACCGATGCCGTTGGCAAAGTCGCGGACTTGGCGCGGATTAACGACGGCCAACGCGACGCCGTGCCGATGCAACTGTTGCACCAGCAACGATTCGTATCCGCCTGTGGCTTCCATGACGACGA
>JANMEB010000143.1:0-1506 GCA_031376585.1 Planctomycetota bacterium
AGCAAAATTGTCGGGGCGGTCGAACACTAGCATCGTCGCGTCCGTAGAAGTCCATGGATACTCTACGACCCGGCGATCCACGGAATGGAATTCGCGCCCCGATTCGAAATTGGACCACGACGGCCCAGTTCGACTCCTGCATGGAGCGTCGAATGACTTCTCGCAAGTGTGTGTTGTCCGTTGTTGTGACGGGCTTTCTGCTCGGATTATCACCGTGTTGGGGACAAACCGTGGGCTTTGATGTGCCGGGGTTGGCCGAAGGGCGAGAAGTCTCCGACGTAGAATTCCAATCGTTGCACCCAAGCGAAAAGCTTGTCAAATTCTCGCTTGAGTTGGCCGCCGATTTCGGATTTGACGCATCCGATGATGTCGCCGCAATCTTGCTCAAATTGCATTCCACGCAACCCGATGTGACGATTGTCGACTTTTGTCCACGCAACGTCGTCGACTCGGATGTCGCAGGCGTGATCGCGGTTGAACAAGTTGATGAATCAAATTCGGTTTTGGGAATTCAAGCCAACACTGGGGCAGCGTTGCCTTGGAGCGCTAGCACCAACGCAAATATCGGCGGCAAGTCGGGTCATTCCGAGCGCTTCGAAAAGAAACCCGACCAACATTTGCAGATATCGAGCGGATTGACGGATCGCGGCGCGGGGCTTTTCATCAAGCTTTACCGAACATCACAACAGCCTCTGGAAGGCATGCACTCGATTCGCCTTACACTACGCTTGCCCAGCCAATGGCGTACTGGGTTCGTGCGAATGGAATGCGAAGCCGTCTTGCGCAAAGACTCGTTATTCGAGGAGTCTTCGTTTCGCTCCACCGGCAAACGAAGCTTCTTGATTCCGATTTTCATCGAAGGGGACGAAGCCGCTCGTGTTCAAGCACGAGCCATCCGCGATGCCGAAGGCACGTTGCGGGCCGCAACGGCCGCGAGCGTTCAACGCGCCAAGCCCAATAATTTTTTAGCGGAAGTCTCACGCTGGTCCCAAGTCGACCCAACGCATCGTGTGAGTCCCGAATGGCTCGAGCGAGTTACCAATTCCGTTTCAGCGAAGCCCGCCAGTCAGGACGTCAACTTGCCACGCGAAATTTCCGTCGCGTTAAAAGACTACAGTCGGCAAAAACAGGCTTTTCTAAAATTGCCGAACGATCCACCGGTCGAAAGCGTCGTCATGCAAAACGAACAATGGTCGTCCAAACGATCGAAATAGCTTGCATTGATGTTCTGGCCCTAAATTGCCGCTGTTTTGCGGGCTACATGAGCATTGCGCAATATCTCCAAGGTCTGACGCCGCTTCAAGCCGAGAGGCTTAGACGCCAATTTGAATCCGACGACCCTGCCCTTTCCGCATTGCACGACGAATCCAAGCGAATTTTGCTATCCGAATGATGTGCATACCGAGGATCCGTACTTGATCGTCGGTGGCAAACTCGTATCAACGATCACCGAACCGAGCACTCCATTGCTTTCAAATCCTAACCTTGTGTATTGGCAATAACGGA
>JANMEB010000156.1:0-2199 GCA_031376585.1 Planctomycetota bacterium
GCCGGTGGAAATTGGCGAATCCTCGTCTTTGCGGGTTGGTCAACGCGTCTACGCGATCGGCAATCCATTTGGTTTGGAACGGACGATGACTGAGGGGATCGTTTCAAGTCTTAACCGAATGCTCCGCGCGGAAACAGGAACGGCTCGCTTAATTCATTCGATTATCCAAATCGATGCGGCTTTGAACCAAGGCAACTCAGGCGGCCCGCTCTTAGATACTCAAGGATTATTAATCGGAATGAATACGGCAATCGCAAGTTCAACTGGAGAGAACACCGGCATCGGTTTCGCCATTTCGGCCAATAATATTAAGCGGATTGTTCCGATTCTGATTCGCGATGGCCGAATCGTTCGACCTTCGTTGGGGATTGCGTTCGCGTTTCCCACGCCGGATGGCGTGGGCATTTATCAACTCATTGAAAATGGCGCTGCGGAAAAGGCCGGTTTATTGTCCGCGTTTTGGGTCGATCGAGTCGAGGTGTCCGGCGGAGTCATGACAACGCAACGAGTGCAGCCGCGCCGCGCCGACCAAATTTTATCGATCAATGACCAGCCAGTTCGGACTCCCGAAGTACTTTTGTCCGAAGTTGAAAAATACCGCCCCGGTGAAGTTGTCAATGTCCGGATTCTGCGGCAAGGCAAGCAAATAGTTGTCAAAATAGAACTTGCCGAAGAATAACAAAAGCGTTTTCACGGCAACCGCGAAAGTCTGGCAGCTCAATGACTCACAATCCACCTTCGAAGTTTTCCGTGGTGATCGCCGCGGCCGGCCAAAGCACACGTTTTCACGACCCGAATTTCAAAAAGCCATTTGCGATTCTGGAGGGAAAGGCAGTTTGGCTCCACAGCGTCGATCGATTTCTAAAACGCCCAGACGTGCATCAAGTCATCGTCGTGATCCCGCCCGATGAGCGCGATTCTTTTGCGTCGAAGTTCGGTGCTAATGTCGCCGTCTTGGGAATCGAAGTCGTTGTCGGCGGAACCCAGCGTGCCGATTCCGTACGAAACGGGCTAGCTGCGGTCCGCGTCGATTGCGATTTTGTTGCCGTTCACGATGCAGCACGACCTTGTCTAGCAGATGCTTGGATCGATCGACTATTTAAAGCCGCCGTGACGCACCGCTGTGCAGTTTTGGCGGTTCCTGTCGCGAGCACATTAAAGAAATCGGCCGACGGCATGAAGATTGATTCAACGATGGATCGGAGCCATCTATGGCTTGCCCAGACTCCACAAGTCTTCGAGCGGCGACTACTCGTGGATGCGTTTGCGAAATTTGGAGACTCATCGTTTACGGATGAAGCCCAGCTTATGGAAATGGCAAACGTTTCTGTTCAACTTGTCGAAGGTTCGCCAATGAATATCAAACTGACAACGAACGAGGATTTGGCGTTGGCGTCGGCCATCATAAAATCCCAATTGCCAACACGCTTCGACGCGCCTCTCCACCCGTTCGCCGACGATCGAATTTGGCGGTAACTAGAATTGTTCCTTCTCCCCGGGTTAGCGGGGAGTGGGTGGTCCGCCGTCAGCGGATTGAGGGGGCCGTTAATCCCACCACCATTGTTCGATGGCTTGTGGTTGTGCTGCGTTGTTGGCCATCGATTTTTCTAATTGGCCTGCGGACGCGACTTGGAGCAAGTCAGAATCCAAAATGCGGTTTGCATCAAATTCGACCCCACCGCCGACACCTACAACCATGTGTAGAAGGTGCCGACCGTTCTCTCGCGTTTCAAAAGTGCGATGGTTAACGACCGACATGACGGTCTTTGGCGTTGCGACCGGTTCGAGTTGATACCGCAATTCCTTCGAATCTGGAACGCCACAATAATACTGCGGCGTCCAGCGGATTTGTCCGGCGTTGGCTTGATGGCGGATGATCGTGGCCACCAACGCCATATCGAACACGCTGCGCAATTGGCCAAAGGAAGGGTACTTCTGACAAAGCTCATCAAAGTGCTGCGTAAAATCCTGTGCGAACGACTTCGTCGGCCCCTGGGACGCGCCCGTATGGATGCGATCTCCGTTTTGCGCCAAGAGTTCGTTCTCGCTCAAGACTTTGACGCCCTGCCCTTGAAGCTGAAAAATGGTTGCGCCAGGATTCGACAAAATCGAATCATAGTTCATGGTGAACCACCAACGGGCGATTTCCATTGCTGGCGGAGGTCCGTTCTTCAAATCGATCCGATCCCAATACGACGG
>JANMEB010000164.1:0-2789 GCA_031376585.1 Planctomycetota bacterium
GCATACGAGATTGACATGCTCAAGCCCGAAGACCGCGGCGAATATCAATCGCACTTGGCCAAAATTATCCTCGACTTGCAAGAGCCCAACGGCTGCTGGTGGGACTATCCCATGTACGGCTACCACCGCCCCTACGGCACCTCCTTCGCCGTCATGACCTTAGAGCGCTGTTTGCCGCAAGAAAAAGTCGCTGACAGCGAAACTGCCCCACAACAGCAGTAGTTCTTCGGCAACGATTCCATTAACCGCGTTCTCAGAATTCAACGCTGTGTCGACGTCTGGGGGTTCCCATGTTGGCTAGGTTATTCAGTATCGGCTAACGGGAAATTCTGGTTGCCCTAGCAACGGTTTTCGCCGTCGTCTTTGTCATGCGACTTCTTAGAAAATAGCCGCACGAAGGCTGTGCCAAAATTCTTTTCAGTTCCACAATCATTGACCCGCACGAATCCTGCGTTCGTTCACGGACTCAATCGAAGTACCTTACTCCGATCGCATCAAACGACTTCCCACGAATGATCTAATCTTACGACTCCGTTCATGCCGTGCGCGGCGCTTGCGTCTGGCGCGACAATCAAAAACTCACCCAATCCGTGCCGGCGGTGATAGAACTCGGTGGCTCGAGAACCGAATAGCGAAATCGTTAAATGATATGCTCCCACCATCAGCGGCACCTGATGCAGCGTCAATTCAACTGTGCCTCCCGGCGGACTTAGATCGAAACCAAAGCCGCTGCCGGCTGTCGTCATCGACGAAACAGCTCCGCTAGTCGGCGACTGAACGCCGACGACCAACCGCGCCCCGGAAATCGCTTCGCTTGCGGAAATCGCGACCCGGATTCGAACCGTTTCGCCCGAACCGAATTCGTGTCGAACCGCTCCGGATTCGTCGACGACTTCCGCTGACTGAATTCGTGCTCCGTCCTGGCCTTGGCATTTCGCTTCGTCGCGATTTTCTTGACGCACGTCCAGCATTTGCTCGTAGATTGCGATTCCGCGTTGCAAGTCGCCATCGAATTGAATTTGACCGTGACCGAAAACGATCGCCCGATCCGACAACCGCGACAGCATATTGACCGCATGCGTTACCAAAATAATCGAGGTCCCGCTTGCCGAAAGTTGCTGCAATCGCTCCATGCACTTAAGGCGAAAACCTACGTCGCCAACCGCCAGTACTTCGTCGACCAACAGGAGATGCGGCTTCATGTGCGATGCGACGGCAAAGCCCAATCGAACACGCATCCCCGAACTATACGTTTGGACGGGCGTGTCGATGACTTCGGCCAACCCGGAAAAATCCACAATATCGTCGAACTGGCGCTGGATTTCAGAATGCTTCAATCCGAGCACTGCGCCGTTGATGAATACATTCTCACGTCCGGACAAGATTGGATTGAACCCCGCTCCAAGTTCGATTAAGGCTCCCACTCTCCCACGAATTCGTATCAACCCGCCATCCGGGCGAATCAATCCATTCAGCAGTTTGAGCATCGTGCTCTTGCCGGCCCCGTTGGGTCCCAGCATCGATACACATTCACCCGCCGCAATCTGAAATGACGCGTCGCGCACCGCAAAGAATTCGCCGGGTCGAATTCGAAGTCGATCTTTCCGAGCGAACAGAGAAAACGCTTCGCCCAAGTCGCGCATCCCGTACCACAGCGACCGTTTTAGCTGACGACAATATTTCTTGCTCACGTGGTCAACATGAACCACAGATTCCGACAACATCAAATCACCTTGAAAAACTTATGACGGCATTCGCTCAATTAAGATCGGCAGCGAAATTCGATAGACCAACAGCCCAATTAGGAAAAGTGGAATCGAAAGAATCGCGTACAATCCGGCGATTTCCCAATGGGCAAGTGAATTTTGGATCAGCGAATCGCGGCCAAATACCACTAAACCCGCGGCAGGATTAAGCCAATGAAACCAGCGCGGCGATGTTGTTGGAATCAAGTAAATGATCGGGGTGACGACCATCCACAACGGCAGTCCAATCAACAATACTCGCTCGACATCTTGATACAACACTCCCAGCGGCATGAGGAAAAGTCCGATCGCAGTTCCCAATGCAATTAAGAAAAAGACCGCCACGGGAAAAGCCAACGCGGACCAACCGATCTTAGCTTGGAAAATAACTAACAGCGGCAGCAATATGACCATCCGGATCGCCAAGTTCATCAGCAACTCGCCCCAACCGACCAGGAGCAGTGACTCCCGTGGAAAATTCAATTTTGTGATCATCGAGCGATTTTGTCGAATGACGTTCAATGGCATTTGAATCGTCTCCACGAAGCTTTGCCAAATAATCATTCCCGTCAAAACGTACAACGGATAAGCGACTTCGATCACATCGCCAAAACCGATTACTCGCTGTTGGTACAAGAAAACCCAAATCAGCGCATTGGCAAGTGGTGGTAAAAAAGCCCAAACGATTCCTAACAGCGTCTGCCGATACATCCCGCGCAGATTGCGTTGCAGCAGCCGCCACGAAAGCTCACGCCCCGCGACGAATCCGCGAAAGATGTCTCCAAAAACTTCCCAACCGCGCCGCAATTCGGATTCGGGCGAGTAGACAATTTCCGTGGATTCGTGGGCGGTGATCGTTTCGACGACAGTCTCCTTCACTTTGTGGTTGTTCCGATTCTACTTGATCCAAGTTCTGACTCGACCCGGTCATGCAAGTTGTGCTTGGAGCAAATCATGCAAGTGCACCGCCCCGACAATGTTGCCATGGCCGTCTACAACCGGCAAGACCGTAATCGAATGCGCTTCGATCAACCGCAATGCAAA
>JANMEB010000177.1:0-1613 GCA_031376585.1 Planctomycetota bacterium
GATCTACGGTCCGATTTCGAAACGGTTTCACGAGAACCCCAAAGAGTTCGCCGACGCCTTCGCCAAGGCGTGGTACAAGCTGACTCACCGCGACATGGGCCCAGTCTCTCGATGCCTCGGCCCGCTGGTTGCCGAGCCGCAACTATGGCAAGACCCCGTCCCCGCCGTGGATCATCCCTTGATCGGCGAACAAGACATTGCGAATCTTAAGGGCAAGATCCTTGCATCAGGCCTGCCCGTTTCACAACTCGTCTCGACTGCCTGGTCCTCGGCGGTGACATTCCGCGGGACCGACAAACGCGGTGGAGCGAACGGAGCCCGCATCCGTCTCGCGCCGCAAAAAGATTGGGAAGTCAACCAACCAGCCGAACTTGCCAAAGTCTTGAAGACCTTTGAGAAGATTCAAAAGGACTTCAACAGTTCGCAGACCGGCGGGAAGAAAGTCTCGCTCGCTGATCTGATTGTGCTGGGCGGATGTGCGGGTGTCGAAGAAGCGACGAAAAAAGCTGGGCATTCCGTGACGGTTCCTTTCGCGCCCGGCCGCAGCGACGCGTTGCAGGAGATGACCGATGTGGATTCCTTTGCCGTGCTTGAACCGACATCGGACGGGTTCCGCAATTACATCGGAAAAGCACACGATCGTTCGACCGAGGAACTGTTAGTTGATCGAGCGCACCTGCTGACGCTGAGCGCTCCGGAGATGACGGTACTGATTGGCGGCATGCGGGTTCTGAATGCGAACTTTGGGAAATCCGAACTCGGTGTCTTTACCAAGCGACCTGAGACGTTGACCAATGACTTCTTCGTGAACCTACTGGACATGAGCACTCTGTGGCAGAAGTCCGCCAACGACGAGCATATTTTGGAAGGACGGGATCGCAAGACCGGCGAGGTCAAGTGGACCGGCACGAGCGTCGATTTGGTGTTCGGTTCGAACTCGCAACTTCGAGCCATCGCGGAAGTCTATGCCTGTGAGGACTCGCAGCAAAAGTTCGTCGACGACTTCGTAGCAGCCTGGAACAAGGTGATGAATCTTGATCGATTTGACCTGGACCGAACCGCGCGAAATGGATCGAAGCCCGTGGTGCTAAGTCAACGGTAATCATTCGGGTTGGTGCTACTGCTGCGCACAATCATAAAAAGGGGTTCCCGATTTTAGCCGAGGGGCACAAGCCTCCGGTTACTCGGTCGAAAGCGCGATATCGTTGTCGGCACCGATTCGCTGAATCTCTCTCGACTTACTTCAGCGTTGGCTGAGTTGCAAGCCGGATGCATCGCCGTTCCGCCGTTGGATTGGACTTATCTCGATCGAGGCCATGGCATTCATTTTCGATGCCAACACGTTGAAGCATCGGGTATTCGCGTTGACGTGATGACCAAGATGCGAGGTTGTGAAGATTTTGAAACTCTTTGGCATCGACGCACAACCCTGCGCGACGCAGATGGGATGGAATACGAGATTTTGGGAATTGAAGATTTGGTCAAGGCGAAAAAGACTCAGCGGGAAAAAGACTGGCCCATGATCCGTCGGCTGGTTGATTCGCATTTCCTGGAATTCGCAGACAGTCCGACCGAGGATCAAGTCCGATTTTGGTTGCGAGAATCCAGGACCC
>JANMEB010000268.1:0-1431 GCA_031376585.1 Planctomycetota bacterium
TCAATAACTCTCGTTCGTTGCGCTTTGCGTCGAGCTCGCGATCCAACCGTTGGAGCTGTAAATCCAAGCTCGCGAGTTCCTTCGATGTGTCCTTCAATAGTTCGGCGACTTCGCGAACCGAGGACTCATCTGGGACGGCTGCCAAGCTGCGCTGGAGGTCCTCCAGCGTACGGCGTCCAATCTCCACACGCCCCAACAAGTCATCACCGATTCCACGTTTTTCCGCAAATTCTCGATCTACGAAATGAGCCAACAAGCGCCGAGCGGGGTCGGACAGCTGGAGTCGACATTCGAACTCACTGTCCGCAGTCCGCGCGCTTCGATCTCTGGCAAGAAAATCCTCGACGACGGCCACGGCTTTTGTATCCACCCGCTTACGCGCGAGCAGCTCCAGGAGTGCTATGTCACGATCGCTCAATAATTTCGTGATTATTCCGGCTCCAACCGCATGCGTCTCACGATCCGCCTGTTGGGCCACGTCGTTGAGCAAATCGCGGACAAGGATCAGCGGCAATTCCGTCGCGGCAAGAGCCAACAATCTCTCTTCGCTCTCGATTAACGAGTGCTCCGTTTCCACGAGTTTTCGCTGCTTTGACTCGCGTTGTTCCCAATGCTGTCCGCCAATCTTTTCGAATTGTCCTTCGGCTTTGATCAAACGCTGTTGAGCGGCCAAACGCGGATTCTCCAGTGCGCCTCGCTCTTGAACCAACCTTTCGATTTCGGCCTGCTTCGCTTGCAATTCGGCGTCGAGTCTTTCGACTTCCTGCAAATCAGCCGACTCTCGCCCACGTTTTGCCAAGCGACTTTCCAAAACTCCCGCGTCCGTCACCAAGCGTTCCACCAAAACCAGGCCGAGCACTGACTTAATGGCACTCCCCAACGCTTCGGTGCTCGTTTCATCGTCGGCGAGGAAGCGAATCTTTTCTGCGTCAAAAAAACAAAGTTGCGCTATACCAAATGGAATCAATTCCTCCACGACTTGATTCCAATTCTCCGACAACCAGCCATCCGCCAAGCCGTCGCGGCAGACTCGAATCGTCTCGCGAATTTTCCCGCGCTCGTCGGCCCAGCGGCGAGTCACTTCATACAGATGCTCCTGACCTTCCGACGCATAGCGGAACGCAAGTTGAACAGAGGCCCCCTCGCTGGCCGCCACGCCGTGATGGATTGATTCCCGCAAGAAGTCGTCGTACGACTTATCGCCTCGCTTAGAACAGCGAGCCCGCTTGCCGTACAGCACCAACTGCACCGCGTCCAGCAAGGTCGTCTTGCCGCCGCCATTGATGCCGCCAAACAAGACAATCGGTGCCTGTTTGCGCGCGCGCTTTTCTGGCGCTAGGTTGATCACTTGTTCGCCTCGGTACAGACAGAAGTTGCGGAGGGTAATCTGATCGAAAATCATTCGTGTTTCCTATTCAACGCTTTTAGGCC
>JANMEB010000353.1:0-2784 GCA_031376585.1 Planctomycetota bacterium
GAATCGACACTGTAACCAGGCTGTATGAAGGAACGGCGCTAGAGAGAGTCTTTGCGGATTCGCTCGGGATGCTCGTTCTTGGGGGGATCTTTTTCTTTTGCAAATGGTGGATGACCAGGAAACTAAACAAGTGGTATCTAATTGGATATGGCGCGCTGGCCCTTGCCAACCTCGCGTCGGTGCAAATTGCGAGAACAGCAGCCTGGGACCGCGTGGCGAGCCTTCTACTCCGATGAGAGATTTGGACAACGGTGATGTTTTGGGGGTGGGCACAACGCCTAACAAAATCACTGGAGCGAACGCGGGCGGGCCACGTCTATTGCCAATGCGGGCGCGCTGGGCCGCCCGCGTCGCTCAGTTCTGTCGTTGAACTAAACCGCTTCACTAGCCAGCGGAGAAAAGGAATGGCCTAATAATGCCGAGTGTTGAGGAATCACTGGGCAATTCTTTGTGACAATCGAGGCCGCCAACAATTATGCGTGCCGTTTTTACATCCTTTTTGCTGCCAGCGTTGACGTGGCGATTAAACGGCGGAAGCGGGAACTAGTGGTCCGTCAAGCTCAAGAATTAGGCTTCCAACCATGAGCCGTTTGGGCGCTAGCCCCGGTTTTTTGTGACGGAACCGTGGCTAGCGCCCAAACGGCTGATCCTAAATCTAAAATTTGACGGACCACTAGCGGCAATATTGCGTTGATCGAAAGCCCGTGTTGTCATTCCGCATCGGATCCCAAAGTCGCTTGGTCAGACTCGGTCAGCGTGATTTCACCAACCGTCTTTTCGGTCGAAAGCGGCGAGTCACAATTCTCGGCGACATCATGACATGGGGTACCAGAGCCCATTGTTCGGATCTCTAGCAGCAACAGCGCGACCAGGAAGAGCAACGAGGCCAATACGACATGGATGGCAAATGTGCCCAAGTCTCGAAAGGCTTCGGCAGTGACGTCGGTTCCGTTATTCTCCAAAGCTCGAATCGTTTGGATTGTTCCCAGATCGACAAAAAACAAAATCAGATAGATCGAGCCCAAGATGACTTCGACCCACAAGTACCTGGGCGAAATTGGTAAACGACAAGTTCGACAGCGGCCCCCATTTCGCAGCCAGCCAAAAATCGGCATGTTCTCCCAAATCGACAGCCGCTGACAACATTGCGGACAACTCGACCGTCCCAAAATACTTCGCCCTCGCGGCAACCGAAAAGCAACCACGTTGAGAAAACTGGCGATCGAGCTGCCGAGCGCAAAAGTCCAACAGCAGATCAACGCTGGGATCGACCATCTATTGGTCTGTTCCAATAGGTCAAACCAGTTGCGCTGCTGATGCGGCGACAAAAGTTCGAGCGATTCCGTCAACTGAAAAAATATCGGCGAAAGAAATAAGAAGGCCAAGACCAACCCAAACAAAGATCCCACCAACGCCAATAAATTTCTGCCCAACCACAACCGCAGTCGCAGCCATCGTGTCATGCGATCGACCAATTTCGGATTAGAGAAAATGAATTGCTCCGACAGTTATTTAACGATAACTGCGACGGCAGGGCGTCACCATCGGGCTCGCGATTCGCCAATCGCTTTGATAAACTAAGAGGAGGCGCAATTGATGTTCGACTTCTAATGAAACACGCATGAACAGCCCAGCGATTAGCACGCGACGAACTGTTTGGATGCACGTCCATGTGCCCAAAGCAGGTGGTTCGACACTGCGGCACTTGTTCCGCCGCAATTTCGACAAGGGCTACTATAACGCGACGTCGCTGCTAGAAACGAAGCAATACACGCGCGAAGAAGTCAGCGAAATCGTCCGCTGCCATCCCCAAGTGACTTGTTATTCCGATCACAAAATTTCGCTCGATTTACCGTACGAACATCGTGACGTCGACGTGTACGCGGTCTGTTTCGTTCGCGATCCGGTCGAGCGTTTCATCTCGCGGTATTTCTTCCATCGGCATTTTGAAGAAGTCCAGTGTTTGGCGCAGACCATGTCATTTCGCGATTTTGCCGAAGTGGAACTGGTGCGGCAAGACGCTCCGCCGTCGACCAACAGCCAAGTTTATTTCCTGAACGGCGGCAAGTCTTTCACAGACTTATCGCTGATCCATTCTGCCATCGGCACAAAGCGCGCGTTTTTGTTCCCGGTTGAACGGTTCGACGAAGCCTGCATTTGCCTGGAGCAGCTTTATCCCGAAGCTTTTTTAGACCTGTCCTATGTGGTAGCCAACGTTTCCAAGAAAGATGATCCTGTTTCTCAAGAGGACCGCGAGTTCATTCGGCCATTTTTGGAAAAGGACATTCCTCTGATCGAACTTTCCCATCAACAGCTCGATCAACTTTTGCATCGTGCCTTCGCGAGCCAACTGGATCGGCAAAATTTGCTGGCTGAATTTCGCGATCGCTGCAGCCGCCGCTTCGACAATTTCTACCCCCCGCGACCTATCGAGACGAGTTGAGGTCGTTGAATTTTTCTGACGCTGACCGCCGCGAGACTTGACTAGAATGGTTCAACATGTTGATTGTGCGAGACAAGTTTGTCGAACAACTTCAGACCTGGACGAAATCGGAATCACTGCTCAAACACTGTCGTTCCGTCGAAATAGTCATGCGGGCGGCCGCGAAGAAATACGGCGGCGACACTGCCGATGAAGAGACTTGGGCTCTTACCGGTCTCATTCACGATGCCGACTACGAACAGTGGCCCGCTGAGCATCCGTTGAGGATCGTGAATTGGCTTAAGGAAAACGGCGCGGAGGAAATTGCTTATGCGGTATCTGTGCACCAAACGCTTTGGGGA
>JANMEB010000453.1:0-8206 GCA_031376585.1 Planctomycetota bacterium
CATGACTAAAACCATCCAAGAAATCCTAGCGCCGAAACCAGAAGTGCGTCCGCGCATCTACGCCTACTCGATCAACGATGACTCGCACAAGGGTCTTCTCAAGGTGGGGCAGACCACTCGCAACGTGAAGCAGCGAGTAGCAGAGCAACTCAAAACCGCTGCGATTAGGAACTACAAGATAGTTCTTGATGAGTCTGCCGAACGCGACGATGGGTCAATCCTTTCGGATCATCATGTTCGCGCGGCACTCGCCAGAAAGGGATTCGAGAAATTTGATTTGGAGTGGATGCGCTGCTCGGTCGCCGACGTTCGGACCGTGATCACCGAGCTCCGCACCGGCCGGCAACTCACCGGGACCCATCACGAGACATTTGCGATGCGCCGCGAGCAGGCCGAGGCGGTGAACACGACCCACGCTTACTTCCATTCGATTTGGAAGGAGGATATGCACGCTGTTCCGCGCTTCCTCTGGAATGCGAAAATGCGATTCGGCAAAACTTTCACCGCCTATCAGTTGGCCAAGAAACTCGGCGCCAAGCGGGTCTTGGTGGTAACATTCAAGCCCGCAGTAGAAGATGCTTGGCAGACCGACCTTGAATCGCATGTGGATTTCGATGGATGGCAGTACCTTTCGAAATCCTCAGGCCGCGACCCGATGCAGATTTCTCGCACGAAGCCGCTGGTTTACTTCGGCTCGTTCCAGGACCTGCTTGGTCGAGATGACGCGGGGAACATCAAACCCAAGAACGAATGGCTCCACAAAGTGAAATGGGATCTCGTGGTGTTTGACGAATACCATTTTGGTGCTTGGCGGGATACAGCAAAGGAGTTGTTTGAGGGCGAAGATGACGCTGACGTCAAGAAGGAGACTAAGCTCGAATACGCCGCTGGTCTTGATTATGTCAACGAAGATCTTGGCGTGCTTTCCGAAAAGGAGACCGAGTTCTTGCCTATTACGACCAAGGCGTATCTTTATCTTTCGGGCACGCCGTTTAGAGCGCTGGCTACAGGCGAGTTCATCGAGGAACAGATATTTAACTGGACATACACTGACGAACAGCGGGCCAAGGAAGAATTCGCAGCCAAGAATCCCAGCAAATGGAATCCTTATGGCGCGCTCCCGCAAATGCGTCTGCTTACCTACCAAATGCCTGACGAAATACTTGCGATTGCAAGTGCTGGAGAGTTCGATGAATTCGATCTCAATGAGTTCTTTGCCGCGTCCGGGACTGGCAAAAATGCGACGTTCAAACACAAAAGCGATGTGCAAAAGTGGTTGGATATTATCCGGGGATCGTATTTATCCAAAGCGGCCGAAAGTCTAAAAACCGGAACACTGCCGCCGTTTCCGTATTCGGACGTACGATTATTACCCTACCTTCAACACGCGTTCTGGTTTCTGCCAAACGTTGCGGCCTGTCACGCGATGGCAAATCGGCTGGCCGAAAAGCACAACACGTTTTGGCGTGACTACAAAGTTAGTGTTGTGGCCGGGACATCGGCGGGCGTCGGACTTGATGCATTGCCGCCTGTTCGCAAGGCGATTGGAAGCGGATTCGAAACTAAAACGATCACGCTTTCGTGCGGCAAGCTCACCACGGGTGTGACTGTTCCACAATGGTCCTCGATCCTGATGCTTCGCAATCTCAAGTCGCCCGAAACCTACTTTCAGGCCGCGTTCCGGGTGCAATCGCCATGGTCGATCAAAAACCCAAACGGCGATGACCCGCACGAAGAGGAAATTCTCAAGCCCGTCTGTTTCGTGTTCGACTTTGCACCAACCCGCGCACTGCGGCAACTGTCCGAGTACGGAATCGGTCTGTCGCCAAACGAGCCAAATCCGGAAAACGCCGTCAAGGAACTTGTGTCGTTTCTGCCCGTGCTCGCGTATGACGGCGCAAATATGACCCAAGTTGACGCGGGCGGAATTCTGGACATCGCGATGGCGGGTACGTCCGCAACATTGTTGGCCCGCAAATGGGAGTCGGCGCTTCTGGTAAACGTGGACAACAACACATTGCGTCGCATCCTCGATAATCCTGAGGCCATGGCCGCAGTCGAACGCATTGAGGGCTGGCGGGCACTTGGCGACAATATCATCGAAACGATCATCAACAAAAGTGACAAGGTTAAAGAGCTAAAGGACAAGGCCAAAAAACGCGACTTGACGCCGAAACAGAAGAAAGAGTTGACCGACGAAGAGAAGGAATACAAGTCAAAACGAAAACTCGTTCAGGAAAAGCTGATCAAGTTCGCGACACGCATTCCACCGTTTATGTACCTCACTGACTATCGCGAAAACACGCTGCAAGATGTCATCACCAAACTTGAACCGGATTTATTTCAAACCGTTACTGGTTTGACAGTGAAGGACTTTCACTTGCTCGTCAGTCTCAAGGTATTTAATACCGAACAGATGAACCAAGCCGTATTCGCGTTCCGCCGTTACGAAGACGCCTCGCTCCGCTACACTGGAATCGAGAGCCATGAGGGACTAGCAGTCTACGGGCTCTACGACACCGTTGTGGCGAAGGAATGAATGAAGCGAGTAGGCCAATTGGGGCGAGACTCGTTGACGGATGATTGTGTGCGCTGTTGAAGAATACGAGGACATTCTACATTTGCTGACGGGCGAAGGAGGGAAACGGAGTCGTTTTTCAACGAGCTGTTGGACCCGGTTTTGGCGTCAAGAAAGCAGCGTGCGACGTTCGGCGAATTGGACTTGTTGGTTATTAGGGTCGACGTCGATCAGGTACAAGGCATTGGTATCTACACAAGTCCGACCCCACAACCTCACCCTCCCCTTGGGAGGGTCGAAATCCGCCGAAGGGGGATTACGGGGAGGGCTTTAATTCTTGTTGGCGTGACGACCTGAACCTGTCCCCTGCCGCTTATCAAATTCGTATCGCAATCCAACTGATTTGGTCTGCTGAGCGCGGAGTTGTCGGGCGCTTTGTTTCCGTTGCTTCAAAGTCTTGCCTTAATGTCCCTCAATGACAACTTTTCGAGTACCCTCCCCTCGCCCCGACTGGTCGGGACTCGACCCTCCCCAAGGGAGGGTGAACGGAGTTGTGTAGATACCAATAGGTACAAGGGAAGAGAGAACCCAGCCCTGTTTTCAAAAGCTAGCAGCGTTGTATGACCTTTACGCTATTTTGCTGGCTTGCTACGGTACCCGCCGAAATTTCCGAAAATTGGTTTGGGCTTTCGTGCAATGACGAATGTTCTTCGCTTGGTCGTAATTGGATTGGTGACTGCCGCTTTTGCGGGGTGTCAGCGACCGATGTTTCCCAATCAAACCGGTGGGGGAGCCGCAACTGGTAGTGCATCTTTGTTTCAGCGGTTGCCGAACGGCCAAGCTCAATACGCGACACAACAACAAAGCGAGCAGATCGGGCAGCTTTCCAAACAACTTTCGGACATGAGCCAGCAGATGGGCCGGTTCGACACGGACAACCAAGGACTTCATGGCCAGATCGCATCGCTCCAACAGAAACTCGACGGCGCGAACAACTTCAACTATCAGCTCAAACAACAGCTTCGCGATTCGACGGTGCAGTTACAACAATATCAGCAATCCAAAGGGCAGCTTGAGCAACAGTTGGCCGGGTCTCAATTGCAAGCCCAACAATCTCAAACTGCGAATCGCCCTGGTCCGTATCAGCTTGCGGGAAGCGCGACGATCCACGCCAACAACAGCTTGATGGCCAAGCTCAGTCAAGTTCAAGCTGCGGGCGTTAAGGCGACGATGGATGGCGACGTTATCCGCGTTGAGTTTCCCGCCGACCAAGTCTTCGCGCCGGGGACGTATCAGATTCAAGCCAGCCAGCAGGTTCTGCTCAACAATTTATCCAGCGCGATTCGCCAACACTTTCCGCAACAGTTCGTCGGAGTCGAAGCGCATTGGGATAATTCAGAAATTCAAGGTTCGAGCAACTCGCCGCAACAATTGACCGCCACACAGGCACTTGCGGTTCTCAATCACCTGACTCAATCCGGAATGCCCAATCAGCAATTGTTTACCGTGGGCATGGGCGGGAATCGACCGCGGTACCCGAACAACGCACCGCAAAATCGTCGTGTGGAAATCGTTATCTATCCGGAAACGTTTCGTTAATTCCGTGCCGACTTTTCTCTCGACGAAACGCTGCGAACGGCGCGCTGGTCGGATTTTTTTTCGCAGCTTACATTAGGACGCCGGGGACTTGCCCACTTTTGCGAGCTTGAAGAAAATTTAAAAAGTCCGCTTATAACGACGGTCAGGGAATTGAGGCAAATTAGAAAAAATTGTTGGCTGGTAAACTTTACGCGAGCGTTATATCCCGCTAGTTGTCGAGTTCGAAAAAATCCGTCTGGGGAGGGAAAGTCTACTTGATGGGTCAAATCGTAGGCTTTTTTTGAGAACAGTCGGTTGGAAGTGTTTATCCGTTAGGTTAAAATGTTTCGGTGTCGATCAAACCCTGTGCGGTTTTTTCGGTGCACTTTTCATAACACTTCCAGCGACACAACTATCCGCCGAGCATCCTTCCGACTCGTTTCGTTTCCGCAACCTGAGTTAGTTTCCTTCGATCCAGGAATTCAAGCGGCCTGCATCGACGTTGCCGCGATTCCGCGTTAAGTGGGGCCACAAGGATTTGACTGATCATCGCACCAAGTCTGGATTTTACGCACGCTATTCGAAGATCGTGTTGCTGGCCGTCATCCTGGCGCTGCCCGCACTTCTGATCGGTTCGATTCGCGCGGTGCGCAGCAACAACAACCAAGTCGAAGATTGGTTGCCCGCCAGCTTTCACGAAACCCGCCAATTGGGTTGGTTTCGCGAGCAATTTGCGGCAGACCAGTTCGTCATTATTAGTTGGCCGGAGTGCCGGTTGGGCGATCCCAACGCGACCGGTGACAAAGCCAAAGACGACCCGCGAATCGAATTGCTGGCCGAAGCTCTCGTGCCAAATTCGATCGACGAAGATATTTTCCTTGGTTCATCGAAATCAAATGATTCCAATCGTTTTTTCAAATCCGTGACGACGGGTCGGCGAGTTCTCGACGTGTTGCTCGCGGCTCCAGCGAGTGTCCCTTACAAAGATGCGATTACCCGGCTTCAAGGCGCGCTGATCGGTCCCGATGGACTGCAAACTTGCGTCGTCGTGACACTTACCAAAGAAGCCACGAAGAACTTGCGCTCTGCGGTAGGTCGTGGCCATGCGCGCGCACCGCTTCGACTGGCACGAGCTCAAGGCGAGTTATTTAACCTCTTGGAAAAATGCGGCGTCGACCCAGCGACTGTTCGAATTGGTGGTCCACCCATCGATAACGTCGCGATCGATGAAGAAGGCGAAAAAACGCTCGTCCGATTGGCGGGCTTGTCGATGCTCTTTGGCCTCGGACTCGCTTGGTGGTCGCTGCGAAGTATTCGACTGACGGCCGTCGTGTTCGCTAACGGAATTATCAGCTCGATGTTGGCGATGTCGGCAGTGTGGTACTCCGGCGAAAAGATGGACGCCGTGCTAATGTCGATGCCGCTGTTAGTGTATGTCTTGGCGGTCGCCGGTGCGGTACACATCGTCAACTATTATCGTGAGGCACTGCGTGACGGCGATTGGCAAAACGCAACGGGTCGGGCGATTCAACTGGCGTGGAAGCCGGCGATGCTAGGCGCGGTTACCACGGCAGTGGGTTTGGGGTCTCTCTGCACAAGCGATTTGGAACCGATTCGCAAGTTCGGACTGTATTCGGCCATTGGCATCATTGCTACGTTGCTGACCACGTTTGTCTATCTTCCGTCCGCAATACAGTTGTTCGACAAGCGAATCGACCCGAAAAAGTCCGCAAAATTGGCCGCTCGCCGCAGAGGCAAAAAAGGCGAGGTCGTCGCGTTGGCTTCGTTCGATGAAACCGATTCAGCCATGCTTAAGCCGATTGAGAAAGATGCTTGGACACATCGACACGAGAAGACACGCATTGAGAGGATTTGGTCGTGGTGCGCCATTTATTTAATCCGGAGGCATTGGCAAGTCTCTGCGATTAGCGCCGCGCTGCTGATCGCTGCAAGTATTGGCTTGTCCCGGCTCGAGACGTCGATCGACTTGCTCAAACTGTTTGAGCCGCAAGCACGCATCATTCAAGACTACAAATGGTTCGAAAAAAATATTGGTCCGCTGGTCCCGTTGGAAATCGTGGTTCGCTTCCCCGCTTCCGTTCAACAAGAGGCGAATGTTGGCCCAGAGCGATTTCAGATCGATGATGTCAAGTTAGCGAGCCCCGATGAACTTGCGGCCGAAAAAGAATTTGAAACGAACCAATCTCCTAGTTTGCTCAATTACCTAGAACGCTGCGAATTGGTCGACCTATGCCAGAAAATGATCGAACGGAAACATGGAGCCGAGGGCAAAGACCTCGTCGGTAAATCCATGTCTCCCGTTACGTTTTCACCGGAGCTTCTACCGGCGAGAAATGACGCCGCCACGATTGCCTTACGATCGGCGACGAATGACGTCTTATGGCAAAACCGCAAAGGATTTATTTCCAGCGGTTTTCTACAAGTTGACGCCAAAGACAACTCCGAGCTGTGGCGCATCAGCATGCGCGTCCGCGCTTTTGCCGGCGTCGATTTTGGCACTTTTCTGCACGAAACTCAGGAGACGATTCAGCCGGTCTTGCTGGCGCACGAATGTCGCACCCAAGTTCTCAAATTGATCAAAGAACAGCGGGCCAGCGATCCCAACAGTTCGATCGCAACCGCCATGATTTGGTATTCAAGCCCGGACGGGGCGGATGGAAAAGTCGACTCGGTGCCGGAGAAGCAGCAGTTTTTTCTTCGCGCGCTGAGTGATTTGTTGACCCGCGACGGCGTCCACGTCAAGGCTTGGAACATTGCTAAAAGCAATCCGCCGGCGAATGCCAATTCGTTCGAAGTTCAAATTGTCACGGGCTCACCGACGTCGGAACTGCGCGTCGCAATTGCAAATCGGTCCCCTGCAATTATTGAATTGCCAGAAGTGAAGCAAATCGGATTGCCATATTCCGCCCAAGCGGACGACGCCAGCGGCCCGGATCCTTTGGCTCAAAATGACATTCAAGCCATTTATACCGGGGTCGTTCCGATCGTTTACAAATCGCAACGCAAGCTACTCGAAGGGCTGATTAATAGTACCGTCTGGTCGTTTTTGACCATCACGCCACTGATGATGTTTGTGTGCCGCAGTTTCTGGGCGGGATTGGTTGTCATGATCCCAAACACGTTGCCCGTACTGATTATTTTCGGTGGCATGGGTTGGTTGGGTGCCAAAGTCGATATCGGATCGATGATGGCCGCTAGTATTGCCCTGGGAGTCGCCGTCGACGATACCATTCACTTTATGACTTGGTTCCGCCAATCATTGGCCGTTACCCACGGTCGTCGAAAAGCCATCATTATGGCGTACCGACATTGCGCTTCGCCGACCATGCAATCCGCGCTGATTAGCGGTCTGGGCTTGTCGGTATTCACGCTCAGCTCGTTTACCCCGACGCAGAGGCTTGGCTTCCTGATGTTGACGATCTTGATCGCGGGCGTCATCGCGGAGCTTTTCATGCTTCCAGCGATTTTGACCGGTCCATTGGGCCGCGTATTTCGCACAAAAAAAAGCTCGCCCACGGAACCGAACGTGACCATCGCTCAAACGCCAGATTCAGAAGTTCCGCGACCTAAAATGCTTTCGCAACGCAAACGCTCGGTCGCTAGCTGACGGCGTTCACAGAAACGCGCTCACGCCTTGAACATTCCGACGACCAAATCACTTATTGGTCCTTCCGACACGCCCTTCTGGCTTCTGGCCCCCGTTCGCTGGATTGCCACGGCGTAACGTAAAGTTATCAAATGATGAATCAAGTCGGGCATGTCTGCGAAATTGTGCGGTATCCCGTCAAGTCGATGGCAGGTACCGCGACGGAGTCTGCATTTCTCGGGTGGCACGGTCTCGCCGGTGATCGGCGCTTCGCCTTCCGCCGCTTAGGAGACGACAGCGGCTTCCCGTGGCTTCAGGCAAGCCGCCTCGCTGAACTCCTCCTGTATCACCCTTTCGGTCTCGACGAGAGCACTGGCGAGCCCCTGCCAACTCACGTGCGCACGCCCGCCGGAAAGCACTTCGAGCTGCGCAGTGCAGATCTCCAGCGCGAGGTTGCCGAGCGATGTGCCAGTAGCGTGGAATTGATGAAGCTCAAGCACGGG
>JANMEB010000459.1:0-1930 GCA_031376585.1 Planctomycetota bacterium
ATTGGCGTCAGACCCCGATGGATTCGGCGATTTATCTTGTTCCATGGCAAGCGACATCCGCGGGATATGGGCCGAACGGAAGTCGAATGCTTCTTGTCAAATCTGGCTGTGGAAAGACAAGTCACGGCATCCACGCAGAACCAAGCCTTGTCAGCGATCCTGTTCCTGTATCAAAAGATCCTCGAACTCGACTTGCCGCTGCTCGACGCCGTTCGAGCCAAGCGGCCGGCGCGGTTGCCGACCGTTTTGTCATTGGACGAAGTGCGGCGGATCCTCGGCAAGCTTCCGCGCAATCAGGCCGGTTTGATGGCCGAATTACTGTATGGAACCGGCATGCGGCTGATGGAATGCTGCCGGCTACGAATCAAAGACGTAGATTTTGATCGGAACCAAGTAATTGTTCGGGAGGGCAAGGGTGACAAGGATCGAAGCGTTCCGTTGCCTGTGCGGACGCGGGATCGACTCTGTGAACAGATCGAACGGGTAAGGCGAATACACGCAGAGGACCTTTCGCGGGGCTTCGGCCGGGCATCCTTGCCGAATGCCCTCTCCAAAAAGTATCCGAATGCCGATCGAGAATTGGGTTGGCAATACCTGTTCCCGTCCAGCGGATTATGCGTGGACCCACGCGAACCAGGCGGCCCGCTGCGGCGGCATCATTGTCACGAGAGCGTCCTTCCCAAGACGCTTCGGCGCGCGGTGTTAGCTGCCGGTGTGCAAAAGCCGGTCCGCTGTCATACCCTGCGACACAGCTTTGCGACCCACTTGCTGGAAGAAGGTAGGGATCCCGGCGCGCCGGGACACGATACAAGAATTGCTGGGGCATGCTGACGTAAGTACGACCATGATCTATACCCACGTCAGCACACTTGGCGCGACCGGCGTTCGCAGTCCGCTGGATCGAATTTGAAGAGTATTGAAAGTTGAGGGTTGCAATCGTCAGCGGAAAGAGTCGAGAGTTGCTGTTTCAACTTGGGCTGGCGTAGCATAGAATAAGGACATGGTCCGAACAGCATTAATTTTGGCGCTAGTTCTGCAAATTGGTTTTTGTCCGATTATTTGTCGGCTGGGGCCGTGTTCGTGCTGTGATCCAGCAGCCGGCCATGGAGAAAATGCGACAGGGTTTGGGATAAAGTGCGCGGATTCTCCGCAGCCTTGCGATTCTAGCTGTTGTTGCCAATCGGCTCGCAATGTCGCAAATAATGCGGCATCCGTCGAGCGTTCGCAGCGGCAGGATTCAATGCCTCCGGCCGAGCCGCGCGGTAATTCTAATTGCGTCTGTCATGGCGCTCTTACAACGGATCGCCTTGTTGGCCCGGACATCAGCGAGCTGCAAGCGACTTGGCACTGTTATTCTACAGCAGTGAATTGGCTGGATGCCGCACAAACTGGGTGTAACTGCGGCAAGGCAATCTCGCGCGAAAGCGTTTTTGCGTCAAGCCGCGGCAAATGCGCTTGGCTGCAATCTTGGTCATGCTAACTCCCAAAACGACTTGCGATTGACGGCATCGAATTGCTTCAATGCGAAACCAAACGCGGTTTTTTGATTGGGATTCAATGTTAGGCGTGCGCACTTTGCCTTGGGAATACGGGATTCGCAATTTATTGCGTCGTCCGCTACGGACCGGCCTGACTCTACTTGCGCTGACGATCGTAGTGGTCTTGGTGTTAGCGATCATTGGCTTCGTGCGAGGCATCGACCGATCGCTTTCGACGAGCGGCGACCCGAACGTCGCACTTGTCATTTCGCTGGGGATGGGTGAGAACCTGGAGTACTCATCTATTCCGCACCGTACGAGCGAATTGCTCGCGGCGAGCTTGTCGGGGATTCGTGCGCCGTATGGCCAGAAAGCGGTTTCGCCCGAACTATACCTAGGGACGCAGGTGACGATTGCGGAAAGCGCAGCGTCGTTTGGTCTAGTGCGCGGAG
>JANMEB010000510.1:0-1427 GCA_031376585.1 Planctomycetota bacterium
GCGTCGCGGATGGCACCGCCCCAGCCAAGTTTTTCGCGAAGCGTTCGATAGTAGCTTTGACCTTGGATTTGAATCATCTGAAATGTCGGTTCGGCTTGTATCACGCGAACGCGATCGTGCACGGTCAGCGAGCAGATCGACTGTCCGTCGACTAACGCGTGCGTCGAATCGTTCGGGTCGCGAACGACAATTTCGTACACTCGATTGGCCGAGTCCACGACCGGCCGCACCGTCAGCGTATGCGGACTGAGCGGCGAGATAACAAACGCGCGCAAGTCCTTGCGAACAATCGGGCCGCCGGCCGACAAGCTGTGAGCGGTCGAACCAACGGGTGTACTGATAATCAATCCGTCGCAACTATAGGAAGTCGCAAATTCCGCGTCAACGTAAAGCTCAATTTGCTGCAACGAAAACGGAGGGCCGCTCATGATAGCAACTTCGTTAAGCCCTAAATGATCGGCGATGACACGCGATCCACGCAGGATTTGGCAGCGAAACATTAGGTGTGGCGTGATCAAGGCATTCCCGGCGACGATCTGTTCCAACGCTGGCAGCAAGTCCTCCGGCAACAAGTCGGCCAAGAATCCAAGCCTTCCAAAGTTCACGCCGACGACCGGTATTTGCCTCTCCCCCATTTGCCGCGCCGCGCGCAAAATCGACCCATCGCCGCCGAATACAATGGCGAAGTCAGCCGACGTCGCCGCCAAACTGGTTGAGAAATTCAGATCCTCTAAGACCACATCTGCCAGCCGCGAAATCTGGGGACGCATTTGTTCGATCGCGGACATGATGGCGGGCCGTCGGTCCCCAGAACCCAACAAAAGAACTTTCGGTCGACGACCGGACCAAGGGAGCTTGGCCTCGTTGGAACTCATCCCAGTGGCAGTGGTCGCGCCGATCAATGGACTGCACTTTCGGTCGAATGTGGATTGGGAATGGCGCGCGACAATCGTGCACGAATCGTATGCTCAATTCCTGCGGCGTCCAATTTCAGGTCTTTGAGCAATTCGGTTCGTTCGCCGTGTTCGACAAAATGATCGGGAATTCCCAATCGTTTGATGTGCGCGGTTGGCAGTCCTTCGTCTGCGGCGAATTCCAACACGGCGCTGCCGAAACCGCCCATCAGAGCGGCTTCCTCAACGGTGACGACGAGTCGAGCTTGTTCCAAAGCGCGTCGGACGATTGCCTGGTCAAGCGGTTTGACGAATCGCATGTTGACGACACCCACGTGAATTTGATCGTGCCGCAATACTTCGGCGGCAGCGACACAATCGCTGAGCAAGGTCCCTGCACAAAGGATGATCGCATCGCTGCCCCAGCCCAGGATTTCGGCTTTGCCAGACTCAATCGGCTGAAGCGGTCGCGGAAGATCAACCGCATTATCTTTTGGATAGCGAATCGCGCACGGGCCATCTTGTTGCAAAGCG
>JANMEB010000552.1:0-36409 GCA_031376585.1 Planctomycetota bacterium
AAGTGATTGATTGGAAACGGCAAATCCACAACCACGAGCGCGCGATGGGCGGCGCGGCCAACCATTTCGGCGTGGTAAATGATCTCGTCCAACGTCACAGGGAGCGTCGTTTCGTGGCCTTGGACAACCATCGCCAAACTATCGCCGACCAAAATCGCTTCGACGCCGGCTTCGTCCAGCATTTTTGACATAGCGAAATCGTAAGCAGTCAGCATCGAAATCTTGTGTTGTGCCGTCTTGAAGCCGATGAACTGCGGGACCGTAATCCGTTGCTTGTGTTTCATAAGTTGCGCTCAATGCAAGGCTGTGATTCGATTTGTATTTTATAACATAAATTTCACGTTGGTTCGAAAACGGATACAGATCGTTGCGTTGCCAGTTCGATCCCCGTGCTCTCCGCCCCAAATCAAAAACAATTTCATGGCAATTTTTTTTATTCGATCAATTCATGCCTAATTTATTGACAGGCCGTAACTTGTCCGTTTTCACGGTTGTTCGGACTGCATGAATTCAAACGTAAGTGCAGGTACGGGGAAAAAAATTTGCATCTTCCAAAGTTTACCAATGGAGTGATCCCGACTTGTATCAGGTGTCACAAGAAATATACACGCCAGCGATAAGCGATAGCTCTTAATGCGTCGGGCTTCAGAGCCAAGACGTGCTTTTTTGGCTCTCATCGACTTGCTGAGGAAACCATCGGTCGTCCAAGTGCGTAGTCACACTATCGCCACCTTTTGATCGGTCGCGATAGGTATGTGGTATTCCAGTGACGCCTTGTCAGCAATTTCAATCATTGAGGTCACCCATGCGACATTGGCAAGGGAACATCGGGTTCGGCTTTTCTCAATTCCTTGGCGACGACGATGCGGCGAACGAAACCCGGGAACGAAACGTCCGCAGATCGACAAGCCTCGATTGGGGGCGAACCGTACTGGCACCATCGAACCATCACGTCGTTTCCAGTTCCCACGCTCCGACTTGGGAAACAAGACTGCCAGAGATTGCGGATTACCCTGAATCGACCAATTTGAATCGAGGCGGGCATTTCGCATCTGGGACTTTCCAAAATTCAGATTTGATTTGGAATAACGAGTCGTCTGCGATCCTCGAACGCGTCATTCAAGAACCTAACGAGCCGATTGCGCCGCGTATCGTCAACGGCACGCCGACGAACGGCTATGCTTCGGTCGGTTTGATTGGGGATAGCCAAGGATTTTTCTGCTCCGGTACTCTTATTAGCTCGCGATATGTTTTGACCGCCGGCCATTGCGCGGTCGGAGTTGCCGCGACGAATGGACGCTTCACGGTCAATGGCGTCACGTATTCGACGTCGCGCGTATTTGTGCATCCTCAATACAACGATAATACGCTGGCAAACGACATCGCGATCTACGAATTAAACCGAGACGTCGTGGGAGTCACGCCGACGCAAATCTTTCGCGGCACGCCGCAAGTCGGTCAGTTGCTAACCTTGGTCGGCTTTGGGGCAGGCGGTACAGGGAACTCGGGACATGATGGGACTTTTGGCACCAAGCGAGTTGGGACCACTCCGATCGATGGCGTCGAGCCGACATTAATCACATGGCGGTTTGACAACAACAGCGAGTCTAACACCGCTCCCGGCGATAGTGGCGGCGCTGCTTTTCTCACAGTTAACGGAATTCAATACCTGGCCGGCATTACGTCTGGGGGCTCCAATGCCGATGCCGGCATTGGCGATGAATCGTTCGATACTCGCGTCGACGCATTCAAGACTTGGGTCGATAGTATTGTCGGGACAGGAACTGGCGTCGGCGGTGGAACTGACGATCATGCGAATGGCCCGGGAGCCAGTGCGACGAGACTATCTTTCAACACGATTGGAATTGCACGTGGAACGGGTGTTCTCGAAACAGGAGGAGACCGCGATGTCTTTCGATTTGATTTGAGCATCGGCGGAAACACGACTCTTGATCTGATCGGCGACAATGGCTTGGACGCTTATTTGCGAGTTTACAATTCCGCAGGTCAGTTGGTTGACCAAAACGATGACTTCGGCAACACGCTGAACAGTCGTGTCACGGTGAATTTGAATGCTGGAACGTACTACGCCTCGGCTGGCTCATACGACGATTCGGGAACCGGAACTTTCTCGTTGAATGTGCAACATGCGGTCGCAACGAGCGACGATCACGGAAACAGTTTTGCAACCGCAAGCACAATTACGCTAAATAGTTTGAATCGGGCTGTGGTAAATGCTGTGGCCGAAATTGGATCCGATGTCGACGTGTTTCGCTTTCAGGTAGCGGCGAATGGAAGCTATGCGGTTCGGGCGACCGGCCTGTCGGAAAACATGGATCCGATCCTTGAGATTTACAATGCACAAGGGCAAAGAATTGCTTACAACGACGATTGGAATAACACGTTGAATTCGCGAACACTCTTTCAAGTTGACGCGAACAAGGAATACTATGTTCGAGTGTCGACCTACGGAGAAACCCAAGGGGCCTATCGAATCAACATCGTTCAACGAGATATCCTTGGTCAGCAATCAGCGTCGCGGACGAGCGATCGCATCACCTTGAACTTAGACACTGAGAATCGCAGCTTGGATTTGCCAGTCAGCTTGTTGGTAAGCGATCGCAGCACAACCTTGGCGGGCAGATCTGCTTTGGCGTTCCAAGAACTCAATCCGCAACCGTTGACAAGTGGAATGGCTAGCGCGACGCTGACGAACCAGTTCCATTTCGATCATCATCAACAATCTCCTGCGCAAAACTTCGGGTTGTCGCTTGCAAGCATCTAAAAACTCTCGCGGAACCGCAGAGAATTAATATCGAGGAATGGCGATTCCAGGTCGCACCACGAAAAAAAACGACACCGCTTGCTTGTCGGCGGATGTTCCGGCCTTTTTCCAATCTGTTTTGAGACCATGGCGGCCAGCAATTGATGGATGATTCAGACCGCAAATTAGACCAATCCGAAAACTGTAGGAGGAGACGAGGGAAGCATCGTTATCGATCAGTTTCAACTCGACTTGCAGCAGTATCTTCGTCAGCGGTTTTCCCGTCGGAGGGTTTGTCGGTCCTTCGCATGATCGACTCAAGCTGAACAGGCCCGCCGTCGGCAGACAAACTCGGTTGAACGTAGCGGTGGGCTTTGGGTAGGCCGGGCAATCGGAAATTATCGCCCTTTTGCAAGATCGGAGACGGTTCGGTCATTGCACCGAACTCATACGGCCCGGCAAGTTGACAAGGAAACCAGTGACCGACGCCATCTTTGTCTTCAAGATAGAACTCCGGATACGTGTGCTGCGGAATCCAAACGGCTCGCGCGGGAATTCCTCGCGCGCGGCACAATGCGACAAACAAACCGGTCATCTCGCCGCAGTCGCCTTGCTTGGTCGCAAGGGCTTCGAGGCAGGAGCGGTTCGTTTCCTCAAAGCGATATTCGATATTATCGCGCACCCATTTGAAGATCGTCTCGACTTGCTGCCACGGGGTTGCCATTTCGTCGATTGGTAATTCCTTGGCAAGTTTTCGGATTGCTTTGTCGTTGCTTTCGATCAGCGGACTAGCGCGCAAGTAGATTTGCATCTTGTTCAATGACTTTTTGGCGAACACAAATTGCGCGGTGGACGGCGGACCAGTAATGTACTTTTTCTCAATTGCCATTGTGATGATTAGGTGAGCTTGTTCGCCGGCGGCTAGCGGGCCGATGTTGACCACGATGAGATTGGCCGTGCGTAGGTCTTTCTCCTCGTGTTTCAGGACTTGGGGCGAAGCATCGACGCCCTGGATCGAGATCGATTGTTCTGGCCAATTCATCGGAATTGGAAATGACACAAGAACTTTCGCGGTTTCGGACTGAGCCGTGACGCGGACGCCGAATTCCCAAACTGAACGCGACGGCAGAACGTGCTTAGTCGAGTCCTCTGCCGCAGATTGAGTGGCGCCCACTGCCGATCCGCTTTGTATTAGTAGCATCGCGGCGAAGGCGGCGATGATTCCCAAAGCGCGACGGGAAAATTGCATTCGTTGTCGCAAAGAATTTTGTTTGGCCATGATTACGGATTCGGTGCCTTGTAAAACTACTTTTCGACAGGTGGCTGATGGAGCGGTCGAACGAAGAATGTGACGTCCGGTCGTTCGGGATCGCCCCGAGTGTTTCGTATTGTGGATACTTCAGCGAAATTGTTCACAAAGCGACTCTTGTCCTTGTTGCCGGGCATTTCGAAATCTTCACCTTTTTGCAAGATGATCCACGGGTTCGGCAGTGCCCCAAACTCGCGCGCCCCGGACAATTGACAAGGGATCCATTGGCCGGTTTCAGCGGCATCGAGCAAATAAAACTCGGCGTATTCCATTCCGTTGGCCCACACGGTTCGGGCTGGGACCTTGTAGCAACGGCACAAGGCGACGAACACATTGATGCGGTCCTCGCGAGATCCTTTTTTATTGGCAAGCGTTTTGACCGAGCCGACGGGTTGGTCGGCGGACAATTGAACATTTGTCAAAACCCAATCGTACATTTTCTCAACGCTCGTCCAATCATCGGGTTGATCGTTCGTTAACTCCGCAGCGAGTTTTTTAATCGACGAATGTCGCGTGTCGATTAAAGGGGTCGATCGAAGATAAGGCGTAACCGTGCGGTCGGGTTTGTCGGGCTTCTTCAATCCGCTTGTTGGTTCCGGACGCAATAATGGGCTGAGCAATATCTGGTAAGTAACCAACATCTCCGCTTTCTCGCCTTTGGGTATTGACGGAACGTCGACTTCCAAAATATGAAGTCCCCCTTCCAAGACTTTTTCTTCGTACTTTAACCCGGTACCGGGATCTTCCGAGAACAGAATTACTTTTTGTTCGGGCCATTCGCTGGGGATGGGCATCCGTGCTTTTCCACCTTTGACCGGCCAAATCTTTGGCGTGACCGTAACGCCGACTTGCCAGTACATTATTTTTTCGCGCGACGAAGGTGACGACGTAGTACGCGGCGCGGGTGTCGTAGTCACGGTGTTGGAAGCAGGGTTCGATGCAGCTTCGGGCGCGGATACGACAACTGCGGGCTGAACCGGAGTGCTTTCATTTTGCGCGCGGACTAATGCGATTGGTGTGCTGGCACAAATGGCGAGCAACCAAAAAGAAAAAACTCGGCGGTGGCTGTGGATATCAATATGCATACAACTGTCCAGGTTTATCGGCTGGATCAATAGGTCAATTGTACTTGTGCCGCCTCGATAGTAGCGTGAATCTCCCAAACAACGGGGATTCGGCTGCTTGTCCGTCACGACAAATCGAAGCGAGTTCCGGTTCTAGCGACTAGTTTATTGTTTCCACAACGAATTGGGGCGGCCCGTCGCGGAATCTTCGAAGGCGTGCCGGGAATCGAGCCGCAAACCAAGCCCTTCGCAAAGCCTCAGAGGGTGCCACCCACAGCACCAAGCCTTATCCTAAAATAAGGAAACATGGACTGGGCAGTTAATGCCGAAACGCGAGAAGCCTTTCGGCCACTCGCGTTCCATAGCATTCACACCTTGGTGCGAAGACGTGTTTTGCGCAATTTTGATCCGTCAGGTTTCTATCTCGGACCCGGAAGGACCGTGCCAGTGGCGGGCGGAGTGACGATTTGGTTGCCGTAAAACGGGTCGAAATTAGGCTGGCCGTAAATAACGCCAGGGTTATTTGGCCCGACGGGTTGCGTTTGGGCTGGGCCCGGCGCGTTGTTTCCGTTTAGAGTTTCAGGGCTTTGTCCGCAGACTCCGTTAGGGCAACTTCCGGTGTCTTCGGACGCTTCTTGGCCCCAAAGCGTTTGGCCCATCGCTGGCTGGCAAGCGTTACAAGCTCCGCCGTGAAAGAAACGGCGCAAGGGACCATTTGCGCATCCCGCAGTTGCCAAAATGATTATTCCGAGAATGGCGATCATAATGCTTTTTTTCATTGTACGTCCTCCTGTGAAAACCATGAGCTCAGAAATCCAGACAAGGGCTCAATGGTTAGCGAAAGGTACACCGAGGATACTGTTGTGCAAGAACATCACGTTGCTAATTGGCCACAATTCCAAAATTCCGATTCGAATTGCGCAACCGCAATGTATTTTTGGGTTGCGAAAAGTTTGCGGCCTCGCAAACTCGTTTGGCCGCCGGCTTAATCGGCCAAGTTGATACGACTTGCACGACTCACTTCGAAACCTCATGTTCCGCACAATCCAGACCTTCGTCCGCTCGCTGCCTGCACTTTGCTTGGTCCTTTGCTGTACATTCGGCAGCGCGGACGATCGCAATTTCGGTTGTCGACGCGACGCGACAGATGAGTTCGATCCCCGTCAATTGCACATGCAGTCTGGGGATGAAATATGGCTGATTTCAAGCCGCTGCATACCGACATGCGGTCCGGTCGATCTATCGCGGCTTGATTGCTTTCGGTGGTGTGGTCTGTCATTCAGTTCGGACGAATACCGAGCGCTTGTGGCAGAGCACCGCGAACCAACGGACAAGCGGACCGTCATTTTCTTGCACGGCAACCGAACGAATTTCGAGTGGGCGGCGACACGCGGCTTGCAAGTTTTCAACGGCGTATTTGGCAGTGACTTGAATCGGCCACCAGTCCGTTTTGTCATTTGGTCTTGGCCTGCCGACCCGCAACGGCGGCGTGCCAAGGAGTACAAGCAGAATTCACAGCGCAGCGTTTGGGAAGCCAATGCTCTGGCGGAGTTTATCGGCGAGTTGGGAAATGACTCGCCGATCGGGCTCGTCGGATTTAGCTTTGGGGCACAAACCACATTGTTGGCCGCTGAACACGCCTGTAGTCGAGGGGCGGCTGACGGGACTGGTCAGTTCAAATTTCGAATCTGCTGTTTGGCACCCGCATTGCAAAAGCCCTGGTCGCAAGTTGCCGACCCATTCTCGGCTTGTGCGGGATGCGTGACACAGTCGCTGCAGATGACTAGCTCTGTGGATCGCGCACTGCGGGCGCACCATTTCCTATCGCAATTCATGGGTGGAAGTTACGCAAGTTGGACATCCGTCGACGAACAAGAGTTGGCGCCAGGGAGTCAGCACGACAAAATCGCGGTCGATGATTTGGTCGGACGGCAACATAAAGTCGTCTCGTACGTATCGCAACCCTTTATCACATCATTAATTCGCGCCACGGTGTTCGAAGAATGCTTGCCAGTCAACGCAACACCCGCACCGGGTCCGAGTCATTAGTTTTGAAATAGCGATTTCGTAACTCCGATGGGCCGATAGAGCCCTTGTGTTTCGAAAAACCTAAGAATGGGCGTTGGAAAATTAATCGGCATAGTGCTTGCCAACTTTTTTTGGTGACGAACCGGCGGATTTGACCGCCGCTGGTCACTTGCAGACTACAGTCGAAGCCCGCAAGCGTCCTGCGCGCGGCGCAATACTTCGGACGCTTTCTTACGCGCGACGGCGGCACCGTCACCCAGAATTTGATGGACTTCGGCAGGCTTCGCCGCCAAAGCCTCGCGCCGCAAACGCGCTGGTCCAAAGAACTTTTCCGAAATGTCCGCCAAAGCTTGCTTGATCTGGCCGTAGCCGAAACCGCCTCGGCGATAAAGCGCGGACATGTCCTCGATTTCTTGCGGGTTGGCGAACAGCGAGTACAACTGAAACAAATGGTCGTTTGTCGGATCTTTCGGTTGATCCATGGCGCGCGAATCGGTGGCGATTCGCATGACTTTTTTTCGTGCCGAAGCGGGCGGCTCAAAAATCTCGATGAAGTTATTGTAACTCTTGGACATCTTCTCGCCGTCGGTCCCGGGAACTTTGGCGGAATCTTGTAAAACTCTGGCGTCCGGCAACACGAAGACTTCGGCGTTGTAAGCGTGATTGAAGGCCCGGGCTAAATCTCGGCAGACTTCGATGTGTTGGGTTTGGTCTTGGCCGACCGGAACGATATTCGAGTCATACGCCAAAATATCGGCCGACATCAGGACCGGATAAGTAAACAGGCCGGCGTCGGCCGTAAGGCCTTTGTCCTTTTTCTCCTTATAGGCATGACAGCGCTCGAGCAATCCGAACGGCGTCCCCGTCATCAATAGCCAACAAAGCTCAGAGACTTCCGGCACGTCTGATTGCACGAACAAAGTCGCTTGGTTCGGGTCGAGCCCCAATGCCAACAAATCCAGCGCCGCGTCCAGAGTGTATTGTTTCAACAAGGCCCGATCGCGGATCGTAGTCAAAGCGTGAAGGTTCGCGATGAAGAAGTACGCTTCGTCCTCGGATTGCAATTGAACGTACTGTCGGATTGCACCAAAATAATTGCCCCAGTGGGGGCGACCGGTGGGCTGAATTCCGGATAAGACTCGCATGAAACGAAATTCTCAAAAATGGTGGCTTGTAGGAAACTACTGCCGCAACTCGGTAATGGTTCAGGCCAAACTCTAAAAACGTAACCGCAAAAGCAACTCTTAGCCAGTTGTACGAATACTACCGGCTTGCGTCGGTAGCTTCCTACCTCAAGCCTGTCGTCTCACCGCTCTCGCCGTTACTCGTAGCGGCACGAAAAAAACGCGGACAACCGAATGGCTGCCCGCGTTGTGGTTATACGTATTGGCGGATTCGCTCGGTACTAAATAATGCCACCGTGCGTGCGGAACGGCGACATATGGTCTGGTTGATCCAGGAACCAGAATCGCTGCCACTCCATTCGCATATTGCGAAGATCTTCGGAGGTGTAAATCAACTGACGGGCTCGCACCGCTGGGTCGGCATCGTAAATCGGGATAATACAGCCGACATTGCAACTAAAACCGATGGCCAGCAGCGTCGCGATAATAAGCCGACGCATTTGATTGCTCCTTGAACCTTGTTGGCGTACAACGACGACGGCAATGTGTCCGATGTCCTAACTCAAATCGTCACAGTTGCTTTCAAAAGTTTAATCGACACAACCGGTTTATTTGATAAATCTTGACAAGTGGTGAAAGCCGCGGAAAATGCCAGCAAAGGAGTGGCATGCTTTCCTGTCCGCGAAGTCTGCAAATGTCTGCGTCATCGAGCGATTCAGGATCGAAAGTTCACTAAACCAGCACGCTAAACGCTGGCATTGAGCGATGGCATCCAGCACAATAGCAGTGCCCAACCTTCGAGGCGGATATTGCGGATATGAATGAGCGAGACATTTTTCTGGCGGCTGTCGCGATCTCGGATCCTCAGATTCGATCCACGTTCGTGCAGTCGGTTTGCCTGCACGACGAATCGCTTCGACAACGCTTGGAAAAACTGTTGGCGGCGCACGAACAGCCTCAAATCGCATTGGACCGCATTCCGCAAATCATTCAGTCCCAACTATTGTCCGGCGAACACGACCTGCCAATACCATTGATGCCCGCGTGGTTTGAGTGGTTAAGGCCTGGCACTCGATTGGGTCGCTATTCCATCATCGAACGCATTGGAACCGGCGGAATGGGTGAAGTCCATGCAGCCCGCGACGAACAACTTAGTCGAAAGGTCGCACTCAAATTGCTCGCCCCGAATTACACCAAGAATCAAAAATGGTTGCAAAGATTCCAGCGCGAGGCCCGCGCGGCCAGCGCACTCAATCATCCCAACGTCCTGACCATTTACGAGGTCGGCGAGGCCGATGGCATTCATTTCATCGCCACGGAATTCATCGATGGCGTTACCTTACGACAGCATTTGTCGAACAAGCCACTCAAGCTGCCACAAGCCATCGGTTTCGCAACGCAAATTGCCAGTGCCCTGTCGGCGGCACATGAGGCCAACATTGTCCACCGCGACATCAAGCCCGAAAACGTTATGGTACGACCCGATGGCTGGCTCAAAGTACTCGACTTTGGCCTCGCGAAACAACTCGAACCATTAACCAATGTTGACGTTGATTTGAACGAACCGACGATCGGCCAAGCGCGAGTTCTCACGACTCCGGGCGTGCTCGTGGGTACTTTTCGCTACATGTCGCCTGAACAGGCCCGCGGCACGGACGTCGATACGCGCAGCGACATTTTTAGTTTTGGGACCGTCTTATTTGAAATGGTCGCCGGCTGCCGACCGTTTGACTCCGGTTCGGCTAGCGACATTATGGCGGCGATCTTGGAACACGACCCTCCACCTTTGGCGCGATTTTGTCCCAAGGCTTCGGCTGAACTTGAACGGATCATTCTCAAATGTTTGATGAAGGACCGCGACGAACGCTATCAAACCGCCAAGGATTTACACTTGGATCTGAAGCACCTTCAGCGCGAATCCGACGAACTATCTAAGCAACCTGCGCAAAGGCCGGCTATTGGCAAGTCGACCGCCAAGTCAAAGCTGGTCAATCCATCCGCATTGCGCGAATCCGCCGATTTAACCTACGAGACTGTCCCGGAAGTTCGCTACGCACGTAGCGGCGACGTCAATATCGCGTACCAAGTCTTCGGGCACGGTAAGATTGATTTGGTGTTTGTGATGGGCTGGGTCTCGCACTTGGAGTGGTTTTGGAAGGAGCCATCGTTCGCGCGGTTCTTGAATCGGTTGGGTTCATTCGCGCGAGTGATCTTGTTCGACAAACGCGGAACCGGCTTGTCCGATCGCGTGCCGCTCGATCAGTTGCCGACATTGGAACTGCGAATGGATGATGTGCGTGCCGTCATGGATGCGATCGGATCGCAGCGCGCGGTGCTATGCGGAGTCTCTGAAGGGGGCCCGATGTGTAGCTTGTTCGCCGCGACGTATCCAGAAAAGACAATTGCGCTGGCGATGATTGGATGCTACGCGCGTCGCATCCAGGCCCCCGACTATCCTTGGGGACCAACCGATGAACAGCGAGAACATTTTTTTGAGGAAATTCGCCGCGATTGGGGCGGGCCCGTTGGCATCGAAGCCCGCGCCCCCAGCCGCGCGGCCGATCCAGAATTTCGCGATTGGTGGGGGACCTATTTGCGAATGGGTGCAAGCCCTGGTGCGGCATTGGCTTTGACGAAAATGAACGCTCAAATCGATGTTCGACCTATCTTGCCAACGATCCAAGTCCCGACGCTTGTGATTCATCGCCGCGACGATCGCTGTTTGCTTGTGGAGGAGGGGCGCTTTCTAGCACAGCAGATTCCTGGAGCCAAATTCGTCGAGCTTCCCGGCAATGATCATTTGCCTTTCGTCGGCGATCAAGACGCCATTCTCGATGAGATCGAAGAATTTCTTACCGGCGTTCGACATGCGCCTCAACTGGATCGAGTCTTGGCAACAGTGCTGTTTGCCCGCGTAACTGGATCGGCGTCAGGCTTGCGCGTTACCGCTGCCGAGAGCGGACAAGTCGCAGTGCATCATTCACACACAGTTCGCGAAATTGAACTTTTCAAAGGAAAGGCTGCCGAAATTACCGCTGAAACAATCTTAGCAACATTCGATGGTCCGGCACGCGCCATTCGCGCGGCCTTGGCCATCGGCGATTCAGCTCGACGATTGGGACTGCGATTACAAACCGGGTTGCACACAGGCGAATGTGATGTGTTCGACGATAAAGTCAGCGGCGTCGCCGTCGACCTAGCGATTCAAATTGCCGAGCAAGCTTCCCCGGATCAAGTCCTTGTGTCCAGCATTGTGAAGGACCTTGTCGCGGGTGCCGGCATCCAATTCAAACCGCACCCTACCATCGAGTTGCCCACGCAATTTCGCGACTGGCAGATTTTCTCCGTCGAGCGATAATTCCACCGTCCCGTTTTCGACTCCCTCGGCCTTGTGCCGATGGTGTAGATGTTTGTCAACTAGACGAAGCCGTCTCACCCCCCAATCGTCCGTTCCCGTGTGCCAGCCACAAATGAAGTTTCCCAAACGAATGAGACTTAATTGATCAATTCACGAACCGCAGGTCTTCAAGCCTCGAAATTATTGATAATTTGCCTAATCTCGTGCTCGCTAGGGTGTGACTCGACTTCTGATCGTCAAGGCGGCAACCAACAAGCGAACGAAGAATCCGGACACGACCCGGTTCGAAATGTCGGACTCGGCACCATTTCCAAAGCCGATCAAGCGAACCAGGAGTCCGAGTCCGACAAAATAAGGAACGCGGATATCCGCATTTTATTCATTGGCAATAGCCACACTTATTTTCATAACTTGCCAAACTTAGTCGCTCGAATGATGGAGCATCAACACTCAGAAAAGAAGGTTTATTCCAAGACGGTTGGGGTCGAATTTCTTGAGGAAGTCGGCAACGATCCGATGTATCGAAAAGAACTTGAATCGCAGCCATGGAATTTCGTTGTGCTGCAAGCGCAAAAAATCAGTATGAGCGGTAAATACGAATACTCTAAACAAGAAGGAATCGACTTCGCGAAACTCGCCAAGTCCCGCGGCGCGACGGTTTACTTTTATTCCGAATGGGGACGACGAGGGGTTGATGGAGATGGCGCGACCATCGAAAAGATTTACGAGTCGATGGCTCAAGCTGCGGACGTTTCTTTGGCCCCGGTAGGTCGGGCCTGGGATATTGCGCTTGCCGAAAAGCCGGACCTTGCCATGTACGCCGTCGACGGAAATCACCAATCCGAAATCGGCGCGTTCCTCACCGCCGCCGTTTTTTGCGGCCAACTCACCGGCGAAAGCCCCGCGTCCCTCGGAGCGTTCGATTACCAACCCATCGACAAAAACACTCGCGAATTTCTAGCCAGCGCCGCCGCCAAGGCGCTTACAATCAAGGACGAAGACTCAAAACGACGGTAGTCGATTAAGGCTTAGCAACCAGAGACCTCAAATCGCCCGATCGTCGAGTGAAGCCGATTTTGTCGAGGTATTCGGCCAACGGAACGGCGTATTTGCGAGTGGTTCCCAGCAGTTCGCGCATTTGACTAACGGTAAAGCCTGCATCGTGGCCGTAACGAGTTTTGAGCTGGTTCTGGATTTCAGACAGCACATCGCGGTGCATAAAAAAATCGTCGCAAACCGGATGCAAATCTCCAGCGGACACCGCAAGTTGCAAAAGATTCGTGACGCTCTCCTTATTCTTCTGCGCGAGTTCGCGAAGCTGTTTGACATCCGGTGGCTGCAATCCGCCCGCGCGAATGGCTTGAATCAGTTCATCCAGCAAGCGACGTTCGTTTTTGCTCAACTGTGGGCCGCGTCCGGCCAAAGCGACGTTCGTGCCAACTTTGTCGACCGTTTTCGCTGTTACCAATTGCTGCAAAGCGGTGTCGAAGATGGCTTTGAATTTGAGGTAATCAAAGCGTTGTTCGAGCGTCGCTAACGGAAAGTCAATTCGTAGCGGGCTGTCGTCGTGCATCTTGCCCAGCGCCGCTTGAATTCGAGCCGCGATTTGTTGAATCGTCTTAGCGTGTACCAAGATATTTTGGGACGGCGATATCTTCTTTTCCAAAATCTCGCCGCTGGACTTGAGGCTCTCAATGACCGGTTCGGCATCGATTACCGCAGTCAATCGCGGCGCAAGTTCCTTTTTCCATTGGCCCAGGGGTGCGAGGTAAATGGATGCCGCCAATCGACGATCCGCTTGATCGCTAGCCAAGTCGCGCAACATCGCCAAATCCGTTAGGTTGGAACGGGACAATCGCTGCGCGTTGGGATCCAAAATTCGTCCGCCGCCAATGGTTGCCGCCGGAGATTCGGCACGTATGACAAAGGACTGTTGATTCGTCGCCACAGCCGACTCGTTCAAAAAGACTTGGGCCAAACTTGCCTTACCGGGTTCGAGCGAATCGCATTCCAACAAGCGAACGTTGGCCACCAGATCCGCAGTGCCTAAATGAAATCGGACGCGGGCACGGTCCTTCAACGGACGCGGCGAAGTCGACAGCATCTGCAAATTTATCGACATGATGCGACTTGCCGCCAAATGGCCAGTCGCTGCGATCTCTTGACCGCGCACGATTTGGTGGTGGTCGATGCCCGTGATGTTGATCGCCGCACGCTGGCCGCGATGGATCGACGTGACTTGCAAGTCATGATTCTGCAAACTGCGGATACGAACGACGTGATTTCCAGGCTCGATCATCAACGTTGCGCCGACTTCGGTTGTGCCGCTGGCGACGCTGCCTGTGACGACGGCACCATGTCCCGCGACAGAAAACGATCGATCGATCGCCATGCGAAACGGTGCCAAAATTCTAAAACGATTTTGATGCTCGACGACTTGGGAGGCAATCGACTCGAGCGTGCTCTTAAGTTGATCGATCCCTGTACCGGTCGTCGTCGAAGTCCTCACGATGGGTGCCGTGGCCAAAAAGGAATCGCGAACCAACTCGCGGACTTCGTCTTCGACCAATGCCAACCAATCGCCATCGACGAGATCGCATTTGGTCAGAACGATAACGCCCGCAGGCAAATCCAGCAGCCGCAAGATCTCCAAATGCTCAACGGTTTGCGGTTTGATGGACTCGCTGGCCGCGATGACCAGCATCACCATGTCCATGCCGGTCGCTCCGGAGAGCATTTGGCGAATGAATCGTTCATGACCTGGAACATCGACAATACCAAGGCAATACGGCCCGATCTGCAGTTTTGCAAACCCCGGCTCGATCGTGATCCCGCGCTCTTTCTCCTCCGGCAGTCGATCGGTATCAACCCCGGTCAGCGCCCGGACTAGCGATGTCTTGCCGTGGTCGATATGCCCGGCCGTTCCCAAAATCAAATCGGTGTACATGACCCCATTGTACGGCGATCCTTTGTCTGATTGGGAGACCGTACTTTAAGGCGATCTGCGGAAACAGAATTACCAAAGTAGCAGGCGCACTCCGTGTGCCGTGGCCAACAGCTGACGGCACACGGAGTGTGCCTGCTACTTTCTTGCAGGTCGTCAAAGGAAGCAATTGCGTTGCGGCTTCGCTGGCAAAGCTTCGTGAAACCGGCAACTCAAAACCAGGGTACAATAAAGCGACAATTTTTTTTCGTGTCAAGGAAATTTCAGATGCACCATCATTTTTCGCGGTGTCGCGTTTATTTTCTGGCGACAATTCTACTTGTGTTTTGTGCAACGTGCATGGCACAGATATCCACCGACATCAAAGACGAGGTGATTGGTCGGAAGATTGAAGCATTGGAAATTCTTGATCTGCAGGGCAAGCCATTTGCCTTAAGCGCCATCGATTCTTCGAAACCGGTCGTGGTAGCTTTTTGGGGTACTGAGTGTCCCCTAGCCAAGAAATACGCGAATCGCATGCAGCAAATGTCTGAGTCGTTGCACGACGACGTTCAATTCGTCATGGTCTTTTCGAACGAACAGGATTCGATAGACGAAGTCAGAGCCTATGTCGAACAACAAGAAATCAAATTTCCAGTTTTGAAAGACGTCGAATCGCGCATTGCCGACCAGTTTTCCGCACGCCGCACTCCCGAAGTCTGTTTGCTCGATCAGTCGCGCACGATTCGCTATCGCGGCCGAGTCGATGATCAGTTCGGAATCGGTTACACCAAGAAAGAACCGGCGGCTCGATACTTGCAAGACGCAATCGATCAAGTTTGCGCGAAAAAAGAGGTTCGGACGCCGCAGACCGACCCGATCGGTTGCATTATTGGGCGAACCGCTCGTGCGAGCAACGGCGAGGCGATCAATTTTGCCTCTCACGTTGCTCCGATTCTGAATAAGCACTGCGCAGTTTGTCATCAGCCCGAACAAATTGGACCAATGTCACTAACCAATGCCGACGAAGTCGTTGGTTGGGCGGCGATGATTGACGAAGTCGTTCGCGACGGCCGTATGCCCCCTTGGAACGCGGACCCCAAGGTCGGCAAGTTTTCGAACGAGCGGCGATTGACGGAGGCAGAAAAAACGACGATCGCGAATTGGGTCCGCAACGGCGCTCCCATCGGCGACCGAACCAAAATACCCGCTTACCAAGCCCGCGCCGCGGGCTGGCATTTGGAGCGCGAGCCGGACTTGGTCATCCCCGTGTCTGCGCAGCCGATTTCAATTCAAGCAACTGGCGAACTCGACTATCAGCACTTTCAGTCCGAATACGTTTTCGAGGAAGAAAAATGGATCCAAGCAATCCAAATTCTGCCAGGAAATCACGCCGTCGTGCATCATATCTTGGCGTTCATCGAGAGCCCCAATGGTCGCCAAGTCGTAGGTGATCTCGAAGGCATTGACGGATACTTGGCTGGCTATGTTCCGGGTCTGACTGTGGCACCGTTTCCTAACGGTACCGCAAAACGCATTCCCGCCAACTCGCGGCTGATTTTCCAAGTCCATTACACGCCGATTGGCTCGCCGCAGACCGACCACAGCAAAATCGGACTGTACTTCGCCGATGCGAAGTCAGTGCAGCGTGAAGTCATCACCACCAGTGCGATTCGACGCAAGCTGGAGATTCCACCGGCCAGCTCCGATCATCAAGTTGCTGCGTTTTCGCATCGCACGCTGAAGGACGCAATGCTGCTAGGGATGATGCCCCACATGCACTTGCGCGGCAAGTCCTTTCGGTACGAGCTGCAATCTGCAGACGGCACGATCACACGACTGCTCGATGTGCCTCGTTTTGATTTCCATTGGCAGTCGTCTTATCGACTTGCCGAACCGGTTCCATTGAAGGCGGATGACCGAATTTGTTGCATCGCGCAATTTGATAATTCAGCGGACAACCCGAACAATCCGGACCCGGCTCAAACGATCCGCTGGGGGGACCAAACGCGCGAGGAAATGATGATCGGCTATTTTGATATTGCAATCGATCGGACCGATTTTGAATCCGACAAAATTGACTTGAAACGGCACGTAGTTCTTGTGCGAGTGATGGACCGCTACGACAAGAATCATGACGGCGTTATCGAGCGGGCCGAAGTTCCGCCACCCGTCGTCGGCCGATTTACCTCGTTGGATAAAAATGTCGATAACCGCGTTACCTTTGCCGAGCTTGCCGAAAATTGGACACAATAATGTCGCACGAGCATCTAAACACGGCAAAACGAAAACGACCGATTGCTCCATTTCCCTGGCTTTGCGTGACGAAGGTCGTCCCACCACGCCGGGATCACATATTCGGCGGGCTCGCGCCACAATTCAGGTTTTTCTAAGGCTTGGCGGCGGCCAATATTTCTGGTAAATTATTCCGCTCCAATGCTTCTTCGCGCGCGAAAAGCGGTCTATTTCAACAAGTCTTTTTTTCTCGGTTGCCATGAAAGACGACATTCATCCCAACTACCGTCCGGTTGTTTTCAAAGATAAGACCGCCGACTACGCAATTCTCACACAGTCGACGATTCAAACCAAAGACACGATAAAGTGGACTGACGGAAATGAATACCCAGTTGTATTCGTCGACATCTCCAGCGCCTCGCATCCGTTCTACACGGGTCGTCAGCAATTCGTCGACACCATGGGCCGCGTGGAAAAATTCCGCAAAAAATTCGGCGACGCCTACAAGAAGTCCTGACCATGGTCGGCAGTATTTAATAATTGAGAATTAGGGCCATTGGAAGGTCCTTGATGTTCAGATAGCACGCATTTGAGCAATGTGTGAGTCGTTGAACGCGGTCATGTCTTCACTAAATTCCGCTTGCGGCCACCGGCCCGAAAACCGGAAATGGGTTTGGTATACTGAAGCCGTGCAATTCTGTTTCAATGTTGGCCGCTTCGGTTTCTTGAATGTCTCCGTCGAATCCATATCGCGATTGGTTGGGGATTGGGCCTGACGTCGGGAATCCCAATTTGTACCAGTTGCTGGGACTTGGGCCGGCGAATTGTGCCGAAAAGAAAAACTTATTGGAAGCAGCGAATCGGCAACTGGCCAAGCTCAGGCCCTTCAAGTCAACCGAAAATCACGCAGCGATTCAGCGGCTAGTCGAAGAGATCAAGAGCGCCGCAAAGTGCTTGGCGAATGCCGATTTCCGCAATGAGTACAACGCCAAGCTACTCAACACGGCAATGCTGCAAAGCTCCAAGTCTCAGGACAAATTTCCTTCGGCGATACAACCAACAAAGCTATCGGTTCAAGCCATTCCTGCCGCGATTCCCCTGGCAATTCCTGTCGACGAGCCCACACAAAAAGAAACAGACGGAGAATCAATCGGCAATAGGTTAAGCACTTTCGATGACGTTAATACAAGGGCAGAATTAGAAATCGAACTATTAGCAAACGTCAAACCTCGCAAACCGCGGAGTGCTTTGCCGCTGGTGCTGAGTGTCTTGATGACGCTGGTGGCATTGGCGGGCGCTGCAGTCGTTTTTCGACCCGCTTGGCGGGAAAACCTTTTTGGAACGGCGCCAATTTCAAGCGACTTGCCGAAAACAATTCCCATAGCGTCTGAGGTTTATGTTCAACCGAATATTGGCGCGACTCCAACGAACGAAACGGGGATTGTGGGTCCGAATGACTCGATTTCGTCAACCAACGACTCGATCACCAATCCGCCACCTATGCTGCAGCCGCCAAGTATTGAGCCGGCGAAAAGCGAACTGCTTGCCGAGACCCCGCCGGCACAAGTAGCACCGATTCTGAAAACTGAAGTTTTTTCGGTGATCGACCCGCCCAGACAACCGGCGATTCCGGACTCCGCCGTTGACTTTTATGAGCGATCGATTGTTGCGGCACTCGCGGCAAACGATATCGACGCAGCGGTCGACTTGTACAGTCGATTAGATTCTGAGGCAATCAGTGATCAACGAATGGATCTTTTTCTTCGACTCGCGACCATAGCAAACTCATATACGCTTTATCGCGAGCGACTGCTCGATAGCGCGGAGCGGATTCCGGGAGGGACGTCGCTCGAGATTGGTACCGAAAAGTTGACGATTGGAATCGTGGAAGCGTCACGGGAGTTCATGATCTTACGCGATCGCGGCGTCAACTATCGGTACCCATTGGAGCTTGTCCCTAGTTCGATTTGTTGGGCTGTCATCGAGCAAATGCAGGTGGGTGATCCTTTGGTGCCCATCCTCAAACCGCTTGAACACTGCGTCAAGCACTGGGAGCAACCTCCGGTGATCGAACAAGCGATCGCTGAAGCGACTGCCTACAATCCACCCGATTCGGTTTGCCAACAGACGAAGGAAGCAGTCTTGGCTTGGCTGCAAACGGATCGCGCGTTTGTGCTTGGGGATCCAAGGCAGACAGTTGACTTGCGCGACGCACGATTCACGGAGGCGATGAATCATGTTGCGGCTTTACCGGCGGCGGCGGAGCATTCGGAGGACGCGATTCATGAATGCGTTCGGGCAGCCTTTCTTGAAGGCGATCCGATGCAGCGACTCGCTCGCTTGCAATTCGCCAGGAACGTGGCGGTCGAGCAGTGCAACGTTGCCTTGGCCGTATATTTAAATATGGAAATTGCGCGTTCGTTGAATCCAGAGGCCGCTCAAAAGGAAAATGTCAACCTAATCCAAGAACTCGGAAACAAGAATCTAGACCGAGACAAAGGATCTCGACTTCTGGTCTACATTCTGCAGCTCGTCAACAACTCCGACAAACCCTTGGACCAAGCCCAAGTTCAAACCGTGCTGCGGGTCGCATCGGGAATCGTCGCCAAGCTAAAGCTCGACGTTTTTTTCGACGCAATCCAAAGGGCTGCCTCAAGAAAGTGAATCAGCGTCGCGAAAGCCGAAGGGCGGAAGGGGAAAAGCGTAAGGCCGTGCGACCCGGATACTGGGGTTGACAAATGTGCAAGGCAAAATGATCATTAGGATCGCGCCTCAAAGCGATTAGCCTATTTGGGGTCTTTTTTAGGCCTTTTGTCTGTGAATTTTTTCACAATGTTTTTGGCAGGACCTGGAACTGATATCGCTGCGACTGAGAACCAAAGGGTAAGCCGCCGATTTGCGTACGCGTTGGAGAAAACTGGGGACTGTGCCCCTCTCTTCGACATTAGACTGCTTGTCGATTGATTTCATTGGGACATCGGTGACTGCAAACCCGATCGAACGAGGTTGATTACATGCCGAACGAATTCGCGACTTTTCAACCCGTACTGATCTACATCGTAATTCTAATCGGCCTTGTGGGGACGATCCTTGCTTCAGCGCACTTGATTGGACCGAGCCGCAAGACGAAGGTCAAACAGATGCCCTACGAGTCGGGTATGGATCCTATTGGCGATGCTCGGCAGCCTTACGACGTCAAATTCTATTTGGTTGCAATTCTATTTTTGGTGTTCGATGTCGAGCTGTTATTCATGTATCCATGGGCGGTCAGCGCTTATGTTGCGGACGGTGGTATTGCTCCAGAATTGCGGGATACAGTTTTTGGGGTAATGTTGTTTTTCATCGCGACACTGGCGATTGCCTACGTCTACGCATGGCGAAAGGGAGTCTTTCGATGGCGATAAAAAGCATGGTGGACAATATCTTTGTCACTCGCTTGGATGCGGTAGCCAATTGGGCACGTACGAACAGTCTTTGGCCGATGCCGTTTGCAACGGCTTGTTGCGGAATCGAATTGATGGCGACCGCGTCGTCACGGTTCGATATTGCTCGGTTTGGCGCCGAAGTCATGCGGTTTACCCCCCGCCAATGCGACGTCATGATCGTGGCCGGTCGAGTGGTGATGAAAATGCTGCCGGTGTTGCAACGAATTTGGTTGCAGATGCCGGAGCCGAAGTGGTGCATTTCGATGGGGGCCTGCGCTTGTACTGGAGGCGTTTTCGACACCTACGCCGTAGTTCAAGGGGTTGATCGATTCATGCCAGTGGACTTGTATGTTCCCGGATGCCCACCGCGACCCGAACAATTGTTGCGCGCTGTGATCGAACTGCAAAACAAGATCAAAAAGACCGGAACATTCGACGGCCGAGAATTCGCCGCACGGACGACTCCGACCGGGCCGAGCCCGTTGGATCCGGACGAGATTCAGCGATTGCGTGATGCCAATCTTCAGTTGCGAGTTATCAAATGAAGTGGCAAAGCATTTTGAGCGATTGTTGTGGTGCGGCAGCGGCAGAACACCGTTTTCGCGACAATGTTTGCGTAACCATCCCAGCAAAAAGTCTTCATCGGGTCTTGAGTCGGCTCAAGAACGATGCTGGATTTGACATGCTGATCGACATCACTGCCGTCGATTACTTGGACTATCCCGACGCGGCCGATCGTTTCGGGGTGATTTATTGTTTGCTCGACACCAATTCGGGTCAACGACTAATAATTCGCGTGTTGCTAAATGAACCCGAATTGGAATTGGCAACCGCAGTAGATTTGTGGCGCGGGGCCGATTGGATGGAACGGGAAGTATTCGACATGTTTGGGATTCGCTTTGCAGGCCATCCGGACTTGCGGCGCATTTTGATGCCATTCGAATTCACGTCCTATCCGTTACGCAAAGATTACCCGCTCAAGGGTCGTGGCGAGCGACACAATTTCGAAGTAATTACGCGCGCGGAAAGTTGAATACGGATTTGTTACACGGGTATCCAAGTCCCCAACGTCCAGGACACGATTTATGCCTTTCGAAGTATCCGAGCTGCCGGCAATCGACTCTGAATCCGGCGTCGCCGAGCATGAGTATTTGTGGAAGTTGAATTTTGGACCGCAGCATCCGGCAACCCATACGACGTTGCGATTGATTCTGACGCTGGACGGCGAAAAAGTCATCAAAGCGGAACCGGACATCGGTTACTTACACAGCGGATTCGAAAAATTGGCTGAGGATTTGGACTTCAACCAATACGTCACGATTGTCGATCGGATGAACTACCTTTCACCGTTGGCCAACGAGATCTCTTGGCACCACACGGTCGAAAAGCTGTTGGGAATCGAACTGACTCCGCGATGTCGCTACGTCCGGACCATCTTGGCCGAATTAATGCGGTTGCACGATCATCTGTTGAACGTCGGCACGACAGGCTTGGATCTAGGTGCTTTCACGGCATTTCTTTACGCGTTTGCACAGCGCGAAAAAATCTACGACATTGCAGAATCCGCTTCCGGTCAGCGATTTCATGGCAGCTACACGCGAGTCGGCGGCGTGCTCTTTGATATCGATAATGCTTGGGTCGAGAAGGTGCGCGATTTTACCAAGGGATTTCGTCGAGCTCATTCCGATATCGATCAATTGCTTTCGCGAAATCGCATTTTTATCGATCGGACTCGCGGAGTTGGAGTGCTGACCCGTGACGACGCCATTAACTATAGTTGCACGGGGCCGGTCGCACGAGCCAGCGGCGTCGTTCGCGATTTGCGCAAAAATGAGCCGTACCTCGCATACGCCGATTTCGATTTTAAGATCATTTGCGCTTCGGAGGGTGACAGTTACGCTCGATACCAAGTTCGCATGGGTGAAATGATGGAGAGTCTGCGCATTATCGAACAGGCGATCGAGAACATTCCATCGGGTCCGATCAACGTCGCTCCCGAAGGCAAAGCGGTACTGCCATCCAAGCCAGATGTGTTTCGGAGCATCGAAGGGCTGATCAATCATTTCGAGTTGATTATGCCAAATCGAGGCTTCGACGTTCCCGTGGAATCGATTTATGCCGCAACGGAATCGCCGAATGGCGAGTTAGGTTTTTACTTGGTTGCCAACGGTACCAATCGTGCGTATCGAGCGCGGACCCGTCCTCCGTCCTACATTCATTTCTCGGTGTTTCCCCACATGATTGCCGGCCACATGCTCAGTGACATTGTCGCCGTGCTTGGCAGTTTGAACATTATTGCTGCGGAGTTGGATCGATGAGCGCATTGACGAATGAGATGCGGGATTTAATCCGCGCTGAATTTCCAAAATATCCGAATCTTCAAGCGGTCGTTTTGCCGGCGTTGCATATCGTTCACGATCGACAGCGGTGCGTATCTTTGGACGCCGTCCGCGAGATTGCCGAATTGCTGGAACTTCAACCCGCCGAAGTCCATGACACGATGACTTTTTACGGCTTTTTCCGCGAGTCGGATAACCCGCTGGGAAAACGTCGTGTGTGGGTTTGCCGAAGTTTGTCATGCGCACTGCGCGGTGGCGAAGACTTGTTGGAACAACTGACTCAGCGGCTGAATTGTGTGCCAGGGAAAACGTCAGCGGATGGACGGTTCTCGCTGGAGTTTGGCGAATGTTTGGGAGTTTGCGAAGGCGCGCCGTGCATGTTGGTCGACGACGTGTGCCATTCAAACTTGGACGCCGATCAAGCCGTTCAAGTCTTGGAAAAATTAGAGTCTGGCAGTTCCAGCCCAGGCGGCACTAAAAACGAAAGCGCGATTCGATGAAACACGAGTTGGTTCTTCTTAAGCGAGTCGACAGCCCCGCCGGCCCATGGCTTGCTGGCTATCAAGCCGACGGCGGATATCAAGGCTTGCGCGCCGCGCTGAAAATGGCTCCGGCCGATGTTACTAAGATGGTGATCGATTCACGTTTGCGCGGACGAGGCGGTGCCGGTTTTCCCTGCGGATTGAAGTGGACCTTCTTGCCGAAAAACCATCCAGGCCCGATCTATTTGTGCCTCAATGCCGACGAGAGCGAACCGGGAACTTTCAACAATCGGATTCTCATGGAGAAGGATCCGCATCAAGTCTTGGAAGGGATGATCATTTCGTGCTATGCGATTCGATCGCAGACTGCCTACATCTATTTGCGTTACGAGTTTGGAGAAAGCTATCGAATTTTGCAGCGCGCGATCGATGAATGCTACGCCAAGAATCTACTGGGCAAGAACATTTTGGGAACAGATTTCTCCTTGGATATTTACTTGCACCGCGGGGCTGGCGCTTACATTTGTGGCGAAGAGACTGGGCTGATCGAAAGTTTGGAAGGGAAGCGGGCATGGCCGCGGATCAAACCGCCCTATCCGGCCGTCGAAGGACTTTTCCGCAAGCCGACGATTGTCAACAACGTCGAAACCCTTGCGTGCGTAACGCACATCTTGGCTCGAGGTGTTGAATGGTTTAAGTCACAAGGGATTCCCGCCGACCCCGCCAATCCGCGCGACGTCGGTAGCTACGGTCCGAAATTGTATTGCGTCAGCGGGCATGTCAATCGTCCGGGGTGTTTTGAGTTGCCGCTGGGAGCGACCTCACGCGAATTGATCGACGAACATTCCGGTGGCGTTTGGAAAAATCGCAAGGCCAAAGCGGTCGTGCCCGGCGGAGTGAGCATGGGATTTCTGTCGGCAGACGAACTAGACGTGCCGTTGGATTTCGAAGCGCCGCTCAAGGCTGGATGTTTGGGACTGGGAACCGCTGCGCTCGTCGTGATTGACGATCAAACCAGCATGGTTGATGTCGTTTACAACACAACCCGTTTCTTTGCACACGAATCGTGCGGCCAATGTACGCCTTGTCGCGAAGGCACCTCGTGGATGCGCAAAATCTTGGAACGAATTCGCGCGGGTCAAGGCCAGATGCGCGATTTGGATTTGTTGCAGGAACTGGCCGATTCGATGGGCATCCTTCCGGGAACGACGATCTGCGGGTTGTCGGACGGTGCCGCGTGGCCGATCAAAAACGCTTTGACGAAATTTCGACAGGACTTCGTGGACTATATCCAAAGCGGGCAACGGGCTCCGCAATCCACTTTGGCGGCCGCTCACTAAGGATCGATAACGGATGCTTACCGTTCAAATCAACGACCAGCAACTCCAATTGGAGGACGGTGAATCGCTGAATGCCATCCAAGCGGCACAGCGGGTCGGGATCGAAATTCCACAATACTGTTGGCATCCGACTTTGACAGTTGTCGCCAGTTGCCGAATGTGTTTGATCGAAACCGGCCAGCGCAAAGCGGATGGTTCGACCGACATGGTCCCTAAACTTGTCCCGGGTTGTCAGTTGCCGGTCAAAGACGGCACGGTGATCATCACGAATAGTCCTCGTGTCGAGCAAGCGCAAAAAGCGACCTTGGAATATCTGCTGCTGAATCATCCGCTGGATTGCCCGGTATGCGATCAAGCCGGCGAATGCTTTTTGCAAGATTACAGCTATCGATTCGGCCGCGGTCATACCCGGCTGCAGGAACCCAAACTTCTGCGCGATGACAAAGACCACATCGGCGATCAGATCACGCTATTTACCGACCGTTGCGTGATGTGCACACGCTGCGTTCGATTCACTCGCGAAATCAGCGGCACTGCTGAACTGCAAGTCATTCAGCGGGGGAGCCATGCCGAGATCGACATATTTCCCGATCAGCCGTGCAACAATAAATTGGCCGGCAATGTCGTCGATCTTTGCCCGGTCGGTGCACTGTGCAGCAAGGATTTTTTGTACAAGCAGCGCGTTTGGTGGCTGCAAACCACGTCAAGCGTTTGTCCGGGATGCAGCAGCGGTTGCAGTATTCACGTTGAACAAAACAACGAGGTAGTGCATCGGTTGCGTCCGCGCGTGAATTTGCAGGCTCAAGGCCATTACATTTGTGACGAAGGCCGATTCGGTTGGAAATACATTCACAGTCCGGATCGAATTCGCGCTCCTCAAATTCGCGGGACCGACGGAATTCTTTCGAACAGCAATTGGTCAGTCGCCCTCGAGACGGTTCGGCAAGCGATGTCCGGCGCAGCGAAGCAATCTGCAGAATCGGCCGTCGGTGTATTTTCGCCTTGGATGACCATAGAAGAGGCGTACTTGTTGGCAAGTTTCCTGCAAGTGCTTTCGCCGAAGACACGAATGGCATTGGGTCCGGTTCCGACGATTGGCGACGACGACGTCTATCCCAAAGACGTTCACGGAAAGGCGTCAGGCAATCCGACGTTCGTGATACGCGCCGAAAAATGCCCGAACCGGCGAGGCGTCGAAGCAGTCTTACGACACTTTCGCGGTCAAGTCGTTGGATTTGATGAGCTAATGCGCGAGACGGCACGCCGGCCGATTGACGCCCTATATCTAACTGGTGGCTACGATCAGCATCGTTGGACTGGCGAACAAGTTGATCGCCTTAAGCAGCTCGGATTCTTGGTCGTGCAAGACATCGTATCCTCGCCACTCACGGCGGCCGCAAATGTCGTATTGGCCGCCGGCTCGTTCGCGGAAAAAGACGGTACGTTTGTGAATCATGCGGGCTTGGCTCAAGCCATCCGCCGCTCGATTCGTTCGCCGGGAGAAGCGCGACCGGATGGTCGAATTCTATGGGAATTGTGTGGCCGTACAGGGTTATTTCACGCGGGCAAGCTGCGCGAGGAAATAGCCAAACAGATTCCAGAACTCGGACGATTGCGATCCGATTTGGGTGACGATGGAGTGCGGATTTTTGAGTCTGCCGCCGAACCGATTTTGGCTGCGACGAACGGTCGTTAAAAGAGACAAACATGGAATTGTTGGCAACATTGATTGCGATCGGTTTGGTCTTAGGTGCGATTTTGACCGGCTGCGCGTATTTGATTCTGCTCGAGCGAAAGCTGTCTGCGTGGATGCAGGACCGCATCGGTCCCAATCGCGTCGGGCCTTTCGGACTTTTGCAGCCGCTGGCGGACGGATTGAAGTTCATTTTCAAGGAAGAAATCGTTCCCGGTCAGGTCGATCGGTTTTTGTTCGTGGTTGCGCCGTGCGTTTCGGTCTTCACTTCGTTGCTCGCGTTTTCGGTCGTGCCGTTTGGTCCCGTCGGAACTTCCGCCAGTGGATTTCCAGATTGGCTCCGGTTCATCATTGCGCCCCAAGTCGACATCGGCTTGGTATTCATTTTTGCAATCACTAGCTTGGCGGTTTACGGGATCATCATGGGCGGCTGGGCTTCCAATAATAAATACAGCGTCTTGGGTGCAATGCGATCGAGCGCTCAAGTGGTCAGTTACGAGATACCGTTGGGCTTGTCGGTGTTGGGTGTCGCCTTGTTGAGCGGGTCGCTGAATTTAGAGGAAATCATGAATCAGCAGGCCACCGCTGGAATTCTCGGCTGGAACATTTGGGTGCAACCGCTGGCCTGTTTGATTTTTTTCTTAAGTGCCTTGGCGGAGTCCAACCGGTTGCCGTTTGACTTGTCGGAATGCGAACAAGAACTCGTTGGTGGATTTCATACTGAGTACAGCGGTATGAAATTCGCCATGTTCTTCCTCGGAGAATACACGCATGTCGTTACGATTAGCTTTCTAGTTTCGATCTTGTATTTCGGTGGCTGGCATTTCCCTTGGATCGCCACGGCCGACAGCGCGTTCACCGGTGCTTGGATTGTGAAGATCATGGTGCTGATGTCAAAAGTCTTGGCGTGCATCGTATTCATCATGTTGCTACGGTGGACTTTGCCGCGATTCCGATTTGACCAGTTGATGGGATTGGCGTGGAAAGTATTGATTCCGTTGGCAATGGCCAACGTCGTGGCGACAATGGTTGTGCTTCAGTATGGTTGGAGTCCTGCTTGGCTGGGTCTGTTCTCGATCGGGTTATTCGTGGCCGCCGGCGTCATTTCCATCGAGGCGGGGACGACGCGAAGGGTGACAAGTCATTAAACCAAAACGTCGAGTCGGATTAATTAGGAAGTAAAAATGAGCGCTCAACCATCGAAGAATGAAACCGCTTCGCCGCCGATGTCGTCCGACGCGTCACCGCAGCCAATTGGTCGCGACGACGTCGATTGGGTCAGCGCGCCCAAGATCGGATTCTGGGAAGCGACCTTTCTGCCTGCCATCGTCCAAGGCCTAAAGACTACGATCCGACATGTGATCGAGCACAAGCCAATCACCCAGGAATTTCCCGAAGAAAAACCGGATCTGCCGACAACGTATCGCGGTGTGCATCGTCTGAATCGAGACGAGCAAGGGCGCGTCAAATGTGTCGCATGTTTTTTGTGCGCCACTGCCTGCCCGGCACATTGCATCGAAATCGTGGCGGCTCCGTCACCTTTGCCGGATCGTGACAAGTTCCCCGAAGTATTTGTGATCGACGAGCTGAAGTGCATCGGCTGCGGCATGTGCGAAGAGGCTTGTCCCGTCGACGCGATCGAAATGACTAGCTTGTACGATATCTTCGGGATGACCCGTCAAGAAATGTTATACGACCGAGAAAAACTGCTCAGCGTTTACGACGAAACAATCAAACTTGAGGTCGATCCGGTCCGAACTCGGCGCGGCGAATTGGGGCCGGCGTCGGGTATTCTCAGCGCGCCGATCCACGAACCGTCGGAGATCGCCATGCCCGCGCCTGAACCCAAACAAGGACGATAGTTCACCAATGTATTTGTATTATCTGCCGATTTTGCTTGGTTGTATCGCGATGGCGGTCATGTTGACCTCCACGCATCGAACGCAGCGCGTCTTGGCGTTGTTTGTCGGACTGGGCGCGCTAACTTCAGCCGGAATGATTTGGTTTGAACCGTCAAACGATTTGGTGGAGAACATTTTGTTCCTCGTGTTTTCTGGAGTGGCGTTGGGCGCAGGCGGTTGTATGGTCACTTGCCGCGATCCAGTTTACGCCGCCCTATGGTTTGCTCTGGTCACGCTCAGCGTCTGCGGTTTATTTGTGATTCAGTCAGCGCCATTTTTGGCCGCCGCGACCACGATTGTTTATGCAGGCGCGATTATCGTTACTTTTTTGTTTGTCATCATGTTGGCCCGGCAAGCCGGGAAAGCAGATTACGACCGACGTTCCAATCAACCCATCTGGGCGGCCGCGATTGCATTTGTGCTCTTGGGGGCAATGCTGATCTATTTAGACAATGGTCATGTGCGACGTGGGTTAAGCAAAGATTCTGAAATGCAAACCATTCGACTGCTGCCGTATCCAGCGGGCATCGAACCTAATCCGCTGAGCCGCCCTGCATCCGACGAGTCGTTTGGCACGATGCGAGGACTTGGGAGGTCACTTTTTGGAGATTATCTATACGCCGTGGAATTGGCGGGCACATTGCTCTTGCTGGCAGCTATCGCCGCGATCGCGATTTCGCCCAAACGAGTGGGGGGCCAACTATGACTCCGGCTCTGACTAATTATTTGATCGTCGGTTCCATGTTGTTCGGCTTGGGAACCTTGGGTTTCCTGATTCGTCGCAACCTCATCCTAATGATGTTGTCGGCTGAGTTAATGCTGCACGGAGTTTCACTTAACTTAGTCGCCTTTTCGAAGCATTACGGACATTACGATGGACAAGCCTTCACAGTATTTGTTTTGACCATCGCGGCCTGTGAAGCTGGAATTTCATTGGCTTTGATTTTGGCACTCTATCGGCGACGCAAGACACTGGACGTACACGTGTGGCATGAGTTGGGTGAATCGTCTCCCAGCCAAGAATTGTTACGGGGTTCGCCGATAGTAGAAACCCCGACAGAGGCAGAACCCGAATTGCCGAAGCTGACCCCGACTGGACGAGTGCCGACGTTGGATGGCGAGGAGGCCACGACCCATGCCTGATTCGTTTTCTTCTGCTGCGTTGTGGGCAATACCCGGAGGTCCGTTATTGGCGGCACTGTTGGGCGCTGCTCTGTCGCGCTCCAAGTACCGCGAGTTCGCGTCTTGGCTAACGGTGGGTGGCATCGGCGCGGCGTTCGTTTGCGCTTTGGGTTTCTTGTGGCATTTTTCTCACGGCGGCACAGAGATCGCCACCGGTTATACCTGGATCTCGCTCGGCAGTTTGCAAGTCGATGTCGATTTGCACGTGGACTCCATGACCAGCATGATGCTGGCAATGGTGACCGGCGTCAGTTTCTTGATCGCCGTTTATTCGCGCGGCTATATGCATGACGACCCGGGCTACGGCCGGTTTTTTGCCGAAATCGCCCTGTTCGTTTTTTGTATGTGCATGTTGGTCCTGGCTGGTAATTTCTTGGTGATGTTTGTTTTTTGGGAAGGCGTGGGCCTGTGTAGCTATCTATTGATTGGCTTTTGGTATGAAAAGCCGTCAGCGGCCGCAGCCGCAAAAAAAGCGTTCGTCGTCAACCGCATTGGCGACTTCGGATTTCTAATCGCGTTGTTTTTGATTTGGCAAACCTTTGGCAGTTTGAATTTCAAAACCATTTTTGACCCAGGCCTGCTGACGTTTGTCGCGGCGGACCAGCCCAACATGATTATGGCGATATGCAGTCTGCTGTTCTTGGGAGCGATGGGCAAGTCAGCTCAGTTTCCACTTCACGTCTGGTTGCCCGATGCGATGGAAGGACCAACACCGGTCAGCGCACTGATTCACGCGGCGACGATGGTCACCGCAGGAGTCTATCTAGTCGCTCGCTGTACGCCGCTCTTTATGTTGGCACAAGAGGTGCAATTAATAATGGCCGGCATCGGCTGTTTCACGGCTTTGCTTGCCGCCTTGATTGCTTTGACACAGTTTGATTTGAAACGAATTTTGGCGTATTCGACCGTCAGCCAATTGGGGTTTATGTTCCTCGCCTTGGGTTGCGCGGGGTTCAACCAAGAGTTAGCGACCTTTGCGGTTGTGGCGGCGATGTTTCATCTGTTCACCCATGCGTTCTTCAAGGCGCTATTGTTCTTGGGCGCCGGCAGCGTTATGCACGCGATGGGAAATGTAATCGACGTTCGACAGTTCGGTGGATTGCGCCGCGTAATGCCCGTGACACATTGGACGTTCTTGTGCGGTGCTGGTGCGTTGGCTGGAATTCCACTCCTCGCGGGCTTTTGGAGCAAAGACGAGATCTTGGCGGTTGTTGCCGCAGGGTTTCACAACGAAACTTATTCGTTATATGCAATGATCCTGTTTGGAGTGGCGATATTCACCGCGACACTAACAGCGTTTTATACCTTTCGAGCCTATTATCTCACTTTTTGGGGCGAAGTCCGAATTCCGCCTGAGGCCGGCCATCATGCACACGAATCTCCCAAGGAGATGACTTTCCCGCTGATGGTTTTGGCGGTGGCAGCCGTTTTCATTGGTTTCGCGGTCGGCCCCACAGGACTCTTCGCAAATTACTTGCACCACACGCCGGGATTGCCCCATGGTCCCGAGCATTCCATGAATTGGCTTGTCATGGTGGTAAGTAGTGTGGCGGCGGTGATCGGAGTATTGGTTGCCACCATGATGTACTTTAGGCAATCCGATGCACCGCGCCGAATGGCACAACTGGCAGGTCCATTGACGAATTTATCGTTCAATCGCTTTTACCTTGATGAGATTTACAGCTTGCTCATGGTTCGACCGTTGGAAGGTTTGGCGTGGCTTTGCGTTGGGTTTGACCGGACTTTCATTGATCCGATTTTGGATGTCGTTGCTGGGATTCCGGGTTGGATTGGAAGCGTACTTCGTCCCATGCAAAACGGCATGACGCCGCGTTACGTTTTTGGTATGGCATTTGGAATGATCGTATTGCTTTGGGTCATGCTGGCGTCGATGTAACGAGCGATGATTTAGCGATTTAGTTCGAAGGATAAACAAGTGGACATTTTGGTACCGTTGATGATTGGATTGCCAGCCGCTGGTGCAGTGCTGCTGTTGATCCTTCGTTCGCCGGACGCCAATGTTACCCGCTGGGGGGCGTTGCTCGTATCCGCAGCGTCTGCCGCGTGCAGCGTTGCAGTGGCGGTTCATTTTTTTGCGATCCCCAATCTGGCCGGAGATCTATCCGATCCGATCGCGACCCGCTGGCAGCTCGCGCACACTTGGATGGATTATGGTAGTACGCTTTCGCAAGGACTGCGGCTGGAATTTCTTTTAGGATTGGACGCGATCAGCATGTCGCTGGTCTTGCTAACTTCGCTGCTGTCGTTGGTATCGGTATTGGTTTCGTGGCGTTCAATCGACAAGCGCGTGACGGAGTATTTTGTTTGCCTTTTGATTTTGCAGACGGGCATGCTGGGCGTGTTTTGTGCATTTGACTTAATACTGTTCTATGTCTTTTTCGAATTTACGCTGATTCCGTTGTTTTTCTTGATTGGGGTTTGGGGAGGGACGGACCGACAACGCGCCGCGAAACGGTTTTTCATTTATACGTTGTGTGGCAGCTTCGTGACGCTCGTCGGGTTGGTCTGGTTGGTTTCACTGGTGATTCAGCGAGGTACGGTGGATTCTCCGTTTTCCTTGATTGAGATCGCGCGTTCGCTGCATGCCGACCCATTGCCGTACATGGTTCAAGTCGGATTGTTTTTAACCATATCAACCGGGTTTTCCGTAAAAGTGCCGCTCGTGCCGTTTCATACGTGGTTGCCGTTGGCGCACGTCGAAGCTCCGACGGCCGGGAGCGTTTTGTTGGCGGGCATCTTGCTTAAATTAGGAACCTACGGGTTCTTGAGATTATGCCTGCCGATGTTTCCGGAAGCGTGTCGCCATGTTGGCGTTCCCTTGATGGGGACGTTGGGAGTGCTCGGGATCGTTTACGGCGCACTGGGCGCGCTTGCGCAAACGGACATCAAACGCTTAGTGGCATACAGCAGCGTGAGCCATTTGGGCTTTTGCATGTTGGGTTTGTTTGCCCTCAATGTTCAAGGGATTACTGGCGGCGTCATGCAGATGCTCAATCACGGATTGTCCACTGGCGGATTGTTTTTGGTAGTTGGAATTTTGTACGAACGTTACCACACTCGGCAGATGAGCGAGTTGGGTGGGTTGGCGTCGCGCGTTCCGTTGATCGCGTGTTCAATGATCTTCATTTGCCTTTCCAGCATCGGGCTGCCGGGCTTGAACGGTTTCGTTGGCGAGTTTTTGTCGTTGGCCGGAATGTTCAAGGCCCAGCCGATTTTTGCGATCGTCGGAACATTGGGCGTAGTGCTGGGAGCCTGGTACTTGCTGGCGCTTTTGCAAAAGACATTTTTCGGCCCGCTGCGAGAGCCACATCATATCCACCATCCGGTTGCCGACATGAGTTGGCGCGAAGGAGTGATCTTGGCACCGATTTTGTTTTTCTGTTTGTTCTTGGGCGTGTATCCGCAGCCGCTCCTTGAGGAGATTCAGCCGGATGTCGAGCGGATCGTGCGCATTTACGATCCACCGTCGACGCTGGCCAACGCAAGTCCTGTTACCATTTCGGAGTGAGCTAAGTGTCTGACGCCATCGTCCAAATCCAAGGTACCTTGCGGCAATTGCTGCCGGAATTGATTTTGGTTGTTGCCGCATGTATTCATTTCGCGGTCGGCCCATTTATGGCACGACCGGGTGAAGCCGTGCCGAGCGGAACCCGACATCGCTGGGGAGTGACCGCGGTGCTGGCATTGATCATCGCGTTTTGGGCTGCCTTGTCGGCGGATTTAACCGGCCCAGCGACCGCTAGTGCCCAGTTTTGTGTCGACCCGCTATCGACTCTTGTGCGACTACTTTCCATTGTGACAGGTTTGATTCTATTGCTCATTAGCTGGAATCAGACCGAAGATGAATTCGCAGCCGAGCAATACGCATGTTTGCTGTTGATCGTGATGGGCGTGAATTTGGTGGCTCTAGCCAACGATCTAGTCGTGCTTTTCTTGGCGTTGGAGTTGGTAAGTATTCCGACGTATCTATTGCTGTATTTGGGACGCCGAAACTCGCTGGGCGAAGAGGCGACGATCAAATATTTCCTGTTGAGCATTTTTTCGTCCGCGATCGTCTTGTTCGGCCTGAGTTACTTTTATGGGATCGCCGGTTCGACGAACTTGATTGCGATCAAAGAAGCATTGACCGCGGGCGCAACTTCTTCGATGCCCGCAGTGATTGGGCTGGCTATGGTGATGGTATTAGTGGGATTGGGATTTCGATTGACGGCAGTACCGTTTCATTTTTATGCCCCCGATGTTATGCAAGGGGCCGCCGACGGTGGCGCAGCGCTTTTGTCATTCGTGCCGAAAATCGCCGGTCTAATCGCGCTGATTCGGCTGCTAATTTTGGCTCCGATCGAGCCGATTGCCGGCACACTTTGGACGCCGCTCGGACAGACAAGTTTGATCATTGGCATTCTTGCTATCTTGAGCATGTCGATCGGTAATTTTTTGGCACTGCAGCAAACAAACATTCGTCGGCTTTTGGCCTGGTCTAGCGTGGCGCATGCAGGGTATCTTTTGGTGGGCTTGGCTATGGCCTATCAAAGCGCGGGGCCCGTGCCGCCGATTACGGCCATGTTGTTCTATTTGATCGCCTACGGTGCGATGACCATCGGGGCATTCGCCGTACTATCAATGTTGCATCGGCGCGATCGTCGCGCCGAATCCATTGACGATTTGGCGGGACTGTCGCAAACGAGTCCCGGCGCAGCACTGATGATGACGATATTTTTGTTGAGTCTAACTGGGCTTCCTCCGACCGTCGGCTTTCTTGGCAAATGGAATTTGTTTTTAGCCGCTTGGTCCAGTGGCTCCGAATTGGGGCAATTGTTGGCTGTGGTCATGGCAGTCAACGCGGCCATCGCTGCTTGGTATTATTTGCGTGTGATCGGAGTCATGTACTTGCAACCCGCGACCTCGAATGAAAAACGCTCGGTCGAGTTTCCTGCATTTGTCGGCGGGCTGATCTGCGCCGCACTGACCCTCATTTTGTTCATCGTTCCCAGTTGGCTCTGGCATTGGGTTGCCACGGCAGGATTTTGACATTCTCGCTCCCCGGAAGCCTGAATCGCAAGTGTGGGAAAATGTTGGTGCTTCTTCACGTGTGCGTCAAGCAAATTTGTTCCCACTAGTATTGCGTTCGCAGTGCACGGCAATTCCGCATGGACCAAGTCAGCCATCTACCCGTTTTTTCTGCACTAGACGCGATCGTGAAGGCGTCGGCTAGCGGTGCTGTTGTTGTTACGTCGCCGCCGGGATCGGGAAAGACGACGCTGATTCCGCCAGCCTTGCTCCACGCGCCTGAGATCAGCGGTCAAGTCTATTTGCTTCAGCCGCGACGACTTGCAGCCCGCGCGGTCGCACGCAGGATTGCGTTGCTGCGCGGATCGAAACTCGGCGGAGAAGTCGGTTACCAAGTTCGATTTGATAGTTGTGTAACCGACCAAACGCGGTTGATCGTCGCAACAACCGGAGTACTGCTGCGAAAATTGGCGGGCGATCTGGCATTGGGTGGTGTGGACGCGGTCGTCCTCGATGAATTTCACGAGCGTACCGTCGAAATGGATTTAGCGCTCGGCATGTTGCGCCGAATTCAACAGACCATCCGACCCGATTTGCGAATCGTAGTCATGAGCGCGACGCTCGCAGCGGAACCGGTCGCAAAACTATTGGGAAATGCTCCGATTATCAACGTCCCCGGAAAACTATTCGCTGTCGATGTTCGATTTCAGCGGCGGCGCAGTCTAGAGGTGCTTGAACAGCAAGTTGCTGAAGCAGTTTCGGAAGCAATCGTCCAAACTACGGGGCACATTCTCGTGTTCTTGCCAGGCGTCGGCGAAATAAAACGCAGCTCCGAAGTACTTACTTCACTGGCACGCCAACACGAATTGAACTTGATGCCACTATACGGCGAATTGCCATTCGAGGTCCAAGATCGCGTGCTGGAACCGAGCGAACAGCGCAAACTTATTTTGTCGACAAACATTGCGGAGACTTCGCTCACGATCGAAGGTGTCACGGCCGTTGTCGACTCTGGGTTTGCGCGGCAGATGCAGATGGATGCCGATGTTGGCTTGCCACGCTTGGAACGAGTCTCCATTTCCAAAGCGTCGGCCGATCAACGCTGTGGTCGAGCCGGTCGGCTCATGCCGGGAGTGTGCTGGCGATTGTGGGATCCAGCGGCGCATGCGGCGCGGCCCGATTACGAAGTTCCTGAAATCCTGCGCACTGATCTTTCGGGACCGATTCTATATCTGTTGCATTGGGGCGAGCGCGACGTCGGCGAGTTTCCGTGGCTTGACCGGCCCACGGAAGACGCGATCCAAATGTCATTGCGACAATTGAACTGGCTCGGAGCAATCGACGCGGATCGACATTTGACGGCGCTAGGTCAACGCATGGTTCAAATGCCGGCGCACCCGAGATTGGCAAGGCTGCTTTTGGCCGGAGCGGAGAGAGGTGTTGTCCGTGAAGCGGCTTTAGCAGCGTCGCTTTTGAGCGAGCGCGACCCATTTCGCGTGTCGCGTGGATCCGGCCCTCGCGAAAGAGTCGCCATTCGAAGTCATTGCGACATCGCCGATCGAGTCCAAGTCCTCGAAGCACTCGAATCCGGCCGGCCTTCACCAGTCGATTTGCCAGTAAACGTCGGTGCGGCAAAGAATTTGTTTCGCGCGGCGGAACAATTTGAGCAGTTGCTGCGAAGGGGACTGGCTCAGTCGGTGAAGTCTTCGGAACCAATTGTGCCTGTCCCCCTTTCCCAAGCCGACATCGAAGTCGCCTTGCGTAAGTGCATCTTGGATGCCTATCCCGACCGCTTGGCACAACTTCGCGCTGGCTCACGAGATCGTGGCATCATGGTCGTCGGGCGAGGCGTGCGCATCGATCCGCAATCGAATGTCCGCCCTGATCGATTGTTCGTGTGCGTGGATGTCGAGGATAGCAGCGGCGACGCAAAGGCTCGTTTGATTTCGTCCGTGGAGAGAGAATGGTTGACCTCTGATTTGACGCGAACGGCCAATGAAACCTTTTTCAATCCATCGCGGCAACAAGTCGAAACACGGCGGCGCGTATATTGGGATGACTTGCTGTTGGAAGAATCGTCTGCAGGGAATCAGGATCCGATCGAGTCAGCCAGGATCCTAGCCCAACACGCCGCGAAACAGCTTGCCCAAATCTTGCCTGCCGACGACTCGGCCGCACAAGTCTTTCGCCGCAAAATTCAGTGGCTCGCCGCAG
>JANMEB010000587.1:0-2600 GCA_031376585.1 Planctomycetota bacterium
CGCATGGCGTGTTAAGTTTCGACGCAGAATGTGAAGCATGGGCGAATTCGTTGGAGTCGCCCTATGCGAAGGCCACTGCACTAATCGGCCTCGCCAACGGTATCCTCGACCGCGAGCAAAAGCCGAAATAGTTGTTCCTGATTGCTCCAACTTTCTTTGGCCGCCACCCGCCTCAACTCTTTCTCCCCAATCGGCTCGCCGCCCTTCTCAATCCGCGGAAAGTACAACAGTTGCTCTTGAATCGCCGGTGCCAAGTTAAGCAGCATCATGATCTGCGTGACTCGCGCCCGACTGACCTTTCCTAACCTCGCCAAGTCAGCTTGGTCTTTGACCACGCCTGAGCGAATCAGTCCATCGAACCGAATCGCCAGTGCCATCATCTTCGAGACGCGAGGCACGCGACCCGTTTCCACCTTCGGCGCAGCACCCACCTCGAGTCGCTTCCGCCCCTTCGCCTCGCTCCGAAACCGCACCTTCGCCTTGAACGTGATCATGCTGCGTCCTCCATTTGTTGTTCAGCCAGTGTTCTGATTCCGCTAGCGTGGAACGTTATCGAAATCTCACCTTCGCGCCCGTCGTATTCGACTCGGTCAATCAGCAGCTGCAGCAAGCGAGCCTGCTCCTTCAGCGTCAGCGCCTCCCAAACCGGATCGAACTCAAAATATGCTTGTTTCAAAGCCTCGCCAATTTCCGGCGCGAGACTTTTAGTTCGAAGAGGGTTTGGTTCAGGGAGCTTTCAAATGGCTCACTTGATTCCAAGCGGGCTTTTTTTTGTGGCCAAAGTCGCCGCTAACGTTCGTTGTTTACGTTTTGCATAGCGAATCCTCCGGAAAAAGGTACATAGGACAAATAGGCACGGCACCCTAGGACCCAGCCTTCCATGTGCTGGCTTTGACGCACTTGGCAATTTGTTCCTACCGGAGCTGGGAGCGCTGGACAGTCTCATCTAGCCAGCTCACGGCGTGGTCCTCCATGAACTTGTAAAACGGATTATATCTGCAACGCACAAACATCGACGGCGAAATCAATAAGGCGCTCGGCTCGGCGCGCAAACTCAACGAGCCCAACTTCAGACGACTTTGAGCGGTTGCTTCAGCGCAACCATAAATTGGGTCTTCAGGAGGAAAGGGGACGGCGATATGGGAAAGCGACATGATGCCTGCGGGCCATGACATCTGCGTTGCTTGTTCGATCCATGATTGGCCGTCGCGTGTATGCACGGCAACCTGTTGCGAATCGGGACGCACGTTTCTCAAAACGCTCAGCCGATAAGGCAAGTCAATTCTCTTCAAATGAGGAAGCACTTTTCTCTCAAACGAAAGATTGAACAAGTTGCCCAGCCATCCAACGCGATTGATATCGAACAAGAACAACTCATTCGACTTTGAAACCATTCGATCGAACAATACCGTAATCAGCTTGGGAACGACGACGGTTGAATCGACGACCGATTGCATGGCCAGCACGGGGGGCATTTCGTGCATTCGGCTCGATTTTTCCAAGGCAGCGAGTTTCTTCTCCACAGTTTGCGTCAACGCCCAGGCCTGCATACTCGCATTCATTGGCCACGAGCTGTATTTGAAGGGATCAATTTCCGCGTCGATACTTGACCATTGAGCCTTTTGGTTGCCTGAGACTCGGGCGACCAAATGGTAAAGGCGGGTGACGCTCGCCAGCGGGCTGATGCCCAACATGGGCGAGAATAATAGGACTGCATTCGGCTTGGGCAATGCAGGATCGGCGATGGACGAAAGAGCATAATGAACGCTCAAGGCGCCGCCATTGGAATAACCTCCCACGATCAACGGAGTGCCGGCTGGCAGTTGGTCGCGCAGGCCAACCATGCCAATCCTCACCGCAGCGGTCCAATCCTCCCAGGACACTTCGCCCAGTGCCCGAGGGCTTGTCCCGTGTCCTGGCAAGCGCAACCAGACCACCGTATATCCCTCGGCGTGCAGTCGTTGGCCTAGCACCCGCAAGGAGTACGGCGAGTCGCTAAGGCCGTGCAAGAGCAGCACGCCGCCGATCGGGTTGGGCGCCTTCAATACGAACGAGCGATTCCAATTGCGATCGGCAGCATTTTCTGGATTGCAAATCGAATCCGCAAAATAACGGCAATAGGCGCCAGGTTGATGATTGGCCCAGGGACCGTCGACGAAAGCAGCGAGCTCATTAAACACGCGAATTTCCTGTTCGAGGTAGTTATCCAGCGTGTAACCAATTTTGGCGTCCGCAGCACTAAACTCCGACTCGGGCTTTTGGAGGTGCCAGCCTTGAAGCTGTGGGAGGTTACTCGCGACTCGTCCCCATAAATACAATACCGCCACAATGGCCAAGACGGCAGTAAAAATGAGATTCGTAATGACCAACCCCACCAGTCGCAACAACGGAAAATTCCATCCTCGATCGGGCATCGTTCGAGAAACTTTGTACCATTCGTAAACGAGCGACGCGGCGGCAACGACTGCACAAAAAATCAACAACGAAAGTGCGAGCCGAATCAGTTGAGAGCGTTGAGGCAGTGGAATATACATGTTGGCCGATTTTGGTTGCTGGCTCTGTCGCCGACAATTTAAAACGATAAAAGGGCTAATTATGAT
>JANMEB010000601.1:0-5841 GCA_031376585.1 Planctomycetota bacterium
ATCGGCAAGGGCTTCGGAGGTTTCGGTGTCGTCGAGTTCCTCGGACGCTGCTTCCGGCATCGGTTTCAGAATGGATTTTGAGTTGGTCGCTGTCGTAGTGCGCTTTTTCGTAGCGGTCGAGGCAGCCGACTTCGTTTCGTCTTGAGTCGGTTCGTTGACCGTTTTTCGCGAAGAAACCTTCTTCACGTTCGTGTTTTGAGTGGGTCGAGGCTCGAAGCTTTTTGGCGACGACTGCGCAACCGCGATCTGAAGCGAGACAACGGCACCCAACACGGTCGCGAGAACAAGTTTGCGATACATTTTCGAACCTGCAAAAGGAAACGGCCCAAGACAATTAATGTCTTTTCGCAAATCGTCTGATTCGCGCCGATAGATTTAACGGAGTCCGAAAATCCGGTAGAGCCTGCCCGAAATCATCCGATTGCCTGAGCGGCAAACTCATCCCACTTTCACCAACCTCCCACGGAAAAGGCTTGGGGCATGAGGCAACAGTCTTTAGGCGAGCGGGGGGGTGTGAGCCCCCTGATTCCTTGAGCACCCGGCAAATCCGCGTCCTTTGTCGCGTTTAACCGCCCGGCCTCCGGGCGCTGCGATTTGCGGAACGTTGAACTTTAACGGAGATGCAACAGCGGTCCGAAGCCGCCCGGTTAAACAAAAGGCCGTGCGACTTGATAGCCAAACCAACTTCGTATTGAAGGAACTAAACATTGGCCTCGCGACTCACGAACCTCGCGAGCCAGATCGCGATCATGTCGCTCACGAAACCAACATCATTCGGCTGATTGACTAACAAATGATCGGCACCATCCAGCGTCACAAACGTCTTCGGCCCGTCGCCGCTTTGAAAAAGTCCGATGCCGTGTTCGAGCCCCAGCGTTTCGTCGATGGGCGAATGAAAAATCAAATGCGGCTTTTCCATTCGCCGTAGCGCGCTTGTCAGATCGAATGCCCGCAAATCCTCCAGCAATTGCCGTCGCAAGCGATAGGTCTGCCCGCCGACCGAAAAATCTCCTTCGCCGTCGCGGTCGATTCGCGGATTCTGTGTGGAGATGCGAACCGCCAAGTGCTGCGTATCCGACGGCGCGGCAATCGTCACTACCCCGCGGACCGGCTCGATCTTATTCGCACAAGCCAACGACGCCGCGCCACCAAAGCTATGTCCGATCAGCAAGCTCGGCGGTCCAAACGCTTCTGCCGCGAACTGTGCAGCCGCTTGTAGATCGAGACAAGTCGTCGAAAAATTCGTCGCGCCGAATTCCCCTTCGCTCTCTCCCAGCCCGCTGCAGTCGAACCTTAGCACACCGATTCCATGCTCGGCCAACCGCCGACTGATCCGCACAATCGCTTTGAGGTCCTTGGTGCAAGTAAAGCAATGCGTGAACACCCCCCAAGTCCAAACATCTCCTGTCGGAATCTCCACGATCCCCGCCAGCATCTGCCCGCGCCCGTTGGAAAATTTCACTCGTTTACTTTGTCGCATTGCCGAATTGTCGCGCACCGCGCGCCCGCGCACAATGCCGGCGTCCAGCCCGCGTCGGGGCCCGTCCACTCGCGATTGTGTCTCTTTCCGGTTAGGGACATTGCGAGAATAGCCACCGATTCATCGGTGGGTTAGAGAGTCAACAAACTCCCAAAAGCCCCGGAGGGGCGAAAGATGTTTCACCATATCCGGCGCTGGTTCGTGGTGCGTCATCGCGCGACGATTGCGAATCTCTTTCGTCCCAAACGGGACTCTTCATGTCGTCCCGTGTCGTCTCCCACCGTTGAAACGGTGGGCTATTGTCGGGCGTCCCTACCGGGACGAAGACGGCGCCGCACGTCGTCATCGTGTTTGGGCAACGCGATTTGACATCGCCCTCAGGCAACTCCCTTCCGTCGCGCTGCGGCTCGGCGGCCCGCTGCGGCGGATCGCCTTCCCGGTTGGGTTTTGACCGGACGCTCATGGCTTGACTCCAGTTTTGCGTTTGTCCCGCAGGGACATTCGACAATAGCCCACCGATTCATCGGTGGGTCGAGGAGGAACTCCCTCCCAAAAGCCCCGGAGGGGCGAAAGATGTTTCACGGACATCGTTCGTTGATCAATCATCGTTGTCGTATTCCGTTGGGCATCTCTTTCGTCCCTGGCGGGACTCGCTTCGTCATCGCGTCTCGTGCCCACCGTTGAAACGGTGGGCTATTGTCGGGCGTCTCTGGCGGAACGAAGACCACCTCTTGCTCAATCTCAATCGAGCATCCAACCCTCGTAATCCATCGCGTGCTTCTTGAGGATCGCTTCCAACTCTTCTTTGAATGTCGTCTTGTGGTGGTGCTCGGCTTGGTTCTCGATGTAGGCGATCGTGTCGTCGATGCCGGACACTCCAATGCTGAAGGCTCCGTATCCTTCCTGCCATTCAAACGCGGCGTGCTGCGGAAATGTCTCGTGAATCCATTTCGAGGAATTCCCCTTGATGAGTTGCGCGGCTTTCGCAATGGCCAGAGTCGATGGCAAAGACAACAAGATGTGGACATGGTCAGCGACGCCACCAACCTTCAAGGCCTTCATTTTGTTTTCGCGCGCGATGCCGCCAAGGTACGGCCAAAGTCGTTCCTGAAGATCCGTCGTAATGAACGGGCGACGATCTTTGGTTGAAAAAACGACGTGCATCAAGCAACTGACAAACGAGTGCATGGTGGTTCCTTGTCTTTCGTCCCTGCGGGACTTGTCTGGCTTTGGTGTCTCGTGATCCCACCGATGAATCGGTGGGCTATTGTCGGTCGTCCCTGACGGGACTTGTCGGACTTGGGTACATCCTCGTCCCGCCGTTGAAACGGTGGGCTATTGTCGGTCGTGCCTGACGGGACGAAAAGGCGTTCGGCGATCCGACGCGGGATAGAAAGACATTGGCATCGACGAACTGCGAGAGTAGGGGGCTTTGTATCCGATGAACGCGAAACGGGAGAAGCTGAACCACCGACGATGCCAGGTGAACCCAAATAACGAGCGGCGAGGTTTTTCCCCGCCGGATTGTCGGATCGAAGTAACGCGCAAACCCGCCAGTCAAAACTCGGCGGCGAGATCGGTTGATTGATCTGCCATCAATCCCACTTGTCAGCACAACGAATTGGTTTTCGAATAGGCTAATTCACAACGCCGGGGACGAAAGGGGACAGGCATCCCGGCGCGCCGGGACTCCGATGACTCCGCAAATTGAGCCAGTCCCCGTGAAATTGAGCCAGTCCCCGCGCAAAATGGCGTCAGACGCTAAGCTTCAACACGCGGGAAATTTTTATGGCGATCGCCGATTCTCATTCGACTATTAAGGCACCTACCGGCAAGCAGATTTCCTGCAAGAGTTGGCTGACCGAGGCGGCGCTGCGGATGCTGATGAACAATTTGGACCCGCAAGTGGCGGAACGACCAGAGGATTTGGTCGTGTACGGCGGGATCGGCAAGGCGGCTCGCAATTGGGAATGCTTTCACAAGATTGTGCAAGCGCTGCGCGAATTGGAATGCGACGAAACGCTTTTGATTCAATCGGGCAAGCCAGTCGGGGTATTCAAGACGCATCCCGATGCGCCGCGCGTGCTGCTGGCCAACAGCAATTTAGTCCCGCATTGGGCGACTTGGGAACATTTTCATGAGCTTGATCGGCTGGGCTTGATGATGTTCGGGCAGATGACGGCGGGCTCGTGGATTTATATCGGCTCGCAAGGGATCGTGCAGGGGACTTACGAGACGTTTGTATCGCTGGGGAAAACACACTACCAAGGGGACTTGGGAGGGCGATGGATTCTGACCGCTGGCTTGGGCGGGATGGGCGGCGCGCAGCCGCTGGCCGCGACAATGGCGGGGGCGTCGATGTTGGCCGTCGAATGTGATCCAACGCGGATCAAGAAGCGACTGGAGACAAAATATCTCGATCGGATGACGGAGGACTTGGACGAAGCGCTTGTGTGGATGGCGGAATCTTGTGCGGCCCGGCGGCCGCTGTCGGTCGGGTTGTTAGGGAACGCGGCCGAAGTTCTGCCGCTGATCATCAAGCGCGGAGTGAAGCCCGGCGCGGTTACCGACCAGACTTCGGCGCACGATCCGCTCAATGGATACTTGCCCGCAGGCTGGACATTGGAACAAGCCGCGCAAATGCGGCGACAAAATCCCGACGAGGTGGTCCGCGCGGCGAAACAATCGATGGCGGTTCACGTGCGTGCGATGTTGGACTTTCATCGCAGCGGCGTGCCGACTTTTGATTACGGGAACAACATTCGGCAGATGGCTCGCGAGACCGGCGTGCCGGACGCGTTTGAGTTTCCCGGGTTTGTGCCGGCTTATATTCGACCACTTTTTTGTCGCGGCATCGGACCGTTTCGTTGGGTAGCGCTCTCGGGCGACCCGCAAGACATTTACCGCACAGATCAGCGAGTCAAAGAATTGATGCCGCACGATACACATTTACATCAATGGCTCGACATGGCCCGCGAACGGATCGCGTTTCAAGGGCTTCCCGCGCGGATTTGTTGGGTCGGGCTGGGGGATCGCCATCGATTGGGTTTGGCGTTCAACGAGATGGTGCGGCGCGGTGAAGTCTCTGCACCGATTGTGATCGGCCGCGATCATTTGGATTCCGGCTCGGTGGCCAGCCCCAACCGCGAGACCGAAGCCATGCGGGATGGTTCTGACGCGGTCTCCGATTGGCCCCTTCTCAACGCGCTGCTGAACACGGCTGGCGGAGCGACTTGGGTGAGCTTTCATCATGGCGGTGGCGTGGGGATGGGCTTTTCGCAGCACGCCGGCGTCGTGATCGTATGCGACGGGACGATCGAAGCCGATCACCGCATTGCCCGCGTGCTTTTCAACGATCCCGCCACAGGGGTGATGCGTCACGCCGACGCGGGATACCCGGAAGCGATCGCATGCGCTCAAGAACTCGGACTGCGGTTGCCCATGATCGATTAACTGGATTCGTGCGAGGTTCTCGCCGAATGCGCTCTAGTTTCTGCGGCGAACTGAGTTGCCGTAGAAGTGCCCCAATCGATTCGGTCGATGCAGGATATCCATCGAGCGAATGACCTGACGATTCGCCCGCCCGTTGTTCGCCGGGAGTTGCCAACCGATCGCTTCTCCGTCGTAACTCAATCCCTGTTCCGTATTCGGTGAGGTTGCATTCAGGGAGAGTGAGCCGTTCCATACCGAAACCGCGGCCGACGGTTGCGTCCACGACTGGCCCTCGGTTGCTTGCGCGGCGGGTTGCTCCGCCTGTACAAAGTTGAAAATCGTTATTGACGATATCAGTGTGAAAATCAAAAAAAAACGCAAACGGTAGACAATCGTCATGTTAGTCATCCTTCGAACTGAACTAAGCGGTTGTGCGAGCGGGAACACCTAGCGGGAATCCGCTTTCAGGAAACATGCCAACAAGACTAATCCATCGATTGCCCAACGCAAGACCTTTGAACATTTTCTGCGGCCTATCCCGAAGCGATTTCAACGCAAACCCGTGCGAAATCCTCCCGCCGAACCGCTGTAACCGGCGCGATTCTCAAGCGCATCGGGACGACCCAAACCGTAACCCAAGCCCCACCACCCTAACAACCTGTATTGGGCCGTTTTCAACGGGCGGCTAGCCCATTCCCCGCAAGCGGGGAATGGGAACCAGAGATTGGCGGCAATTATCGGTTGAGATTTTTCCCAAAATTGCGGAAGCGAAATGCGGCGCTGATCAACGCAAGTCCGGCAATCACAGCGAACACGCCGAAGATGCGCACGATCGTCGCAGCCGCAGGTATTGGAGCCGACACCAAGATGAGTCCGAAAATGATCGCCAGGACACCGCCCAGAATCAACCAACCTTCACCGACGATTTC
>JANMEB010000397.1:0-2795 GCA_031376585.1 Planctomycetota bacterium
GGTGTCTTCACTGTACACGATGTGCCACCAGCCAACGACTTTCCGCTAGTCACTTAAGTTTACTCAGCTAACACGCGAACTATGTTTCAGGAGCGAGGTCATCCCTCCTTCATCGGTACGGACACGAAGTGCCTCCTCATTGGACGGGAAGTTTACGCGAACGGCCATGTTGCAAAGTTGTTGTAATCCTGAAGTAGTCAACCGCAGCGTTGCTTATATTACCGGGTCTCACGGTTACAATACACATGCGTCACCCTATCTCAATCTCTTTGCTGATGATCCTGGCGATCAGTCAGCAGTTTGCAAGAGTCACCGTCGAATCCAGCGATGAACAGCCGGTTACTGCCGCGCAGGTGGCAGGAACTCTTCGGCAACTTGTCGCGGGAAATCACTTCCCGAAGTTGGATTCCGATGCCGCGCTGCGCGATGCCGCTCGGCAAGCGTATCTTTGGGCGTGGCCAATGGTCTACGTTCGGAATTGCCATGCTTCTCTTTCGTGGCTAAAGTCGAGCGGCATTAGCGGAGGCGCGCCTGTGGCGCCCCCTAATCGCCTCTGCATGCTCACGGATCGAGTGAAGTCCAACTTGACTGCCGTCGCTTGCCCGAATCCCGACGTGATTTACGGGTTCGGCATCCTGGATTTGCGAGAGGCGCCGGTGATCTTGCAGGTCCCGGATTTCGGTGAGCACTTTTGGTTATTTCAACTTGGCGACCAGCGTACTGACGGCTTCGCCAAGGTGGGTAAAATGTATGGAACCAAGCCGGGCTTTTATCTGATCGTGGGCCCCGATTGGCACGGAGTTGCGCCGGCAGGGGTGGCCGACGTGCTGCGCTGCCCCACAAGAATTGGATACGTTTTGCCACGAATATTGCTCTCGGGTGAGTCCTCGGAGGCGGTTTCGTTGGAACAGACCATCGGTCAGATCATGGTCTATCCGCTCAGCCAGTTTCGTGGCCGTGTCGAATCGTGCGATTGGTCTAAGAGACGCTGGTTACCAGGTATATTCGGCGCCGCTGGCAAATCGCGCAGTCGTGTTGTGCCGGAGAAGTTTTTTGAGGTGCTTCCCGAAGTGCTGGAAACGGTTCCTCCGTTGCCTGGAGAGGAATCTCTCTATTCGCATTTTCGAGAATTAGTCCACTGCGCCGAAAAGGATGAGCGAGTCCGCAAGTTGCTGGCTGAAGCCGCTGTGGCGGCGGAACGAGAGCTGATCGAGCCCTTGTTCGAATTTCGGCGACTCGGCCAGCCAGCGAAACACTATTGGACTACCACGATCAACGGCGCCACGTTCGGCACAGATTATCTCACGCGCACCGCCATTGCGAAGTCGAACATCTTCGTGAATCAGCACGCTGAGACGAAATATTTTTATCAGGATTTGGACTCCAAGGGGCAACGACTAGCTGGAGACAAAAGCTACTGCATCAAGTTCGCAGCCGGTCAACTGCCCCCTACCAAAGGCCACTGGTCGCTGGCGCTTTATGACGAGAACCACGTCTTGCATCCCAACGCGTGGGACCGGCACTCGGTCGGAGTTTCTATGCCGCAAATTCAAGCGGCCCCCGACGGCTCCGTCACGATCTTGGTGCAACGCGACCCGCCTCAGATCGAATTGCAAAATAATTGGCTGCCAGCCCCGGCCGGTAATTTCTCACTCTATTTGCGAGTCTATTGGCCGGACGACGAAGTTCTCAGCGGCAAATGGTCTCCCCCGGAAGTCGTGAGCACGGCCCCCGTACGATACGCAGCGCGATAGCTCGTGAATCCGGCTTCAGCTACCTTCGCCTACCGTGGCGTAATTCCTATGCAAAACAAATGCTTTTCACCACGCAGGAATATCTCGTCTCCTTCGATGGCCGCTGACGCGCTGATTGTTTCTTCGAGTCGATTCACGGCGACGGTTTTTGGGGTCTCTTCGTGGCTTAGGACCACCGTGGTTCCCGATAAATCGGTCACATAGACATAGCCATTAGCCGCGACGGGCGATGCGTAAATGTTTTCAAGTTCATCAAGTCGAAGAGCCCCCGGTTGGTCTTTTCCACTAGGACCATGCACTCGCGTCATGACATTTTGGTAGTGTGACAAGAAATAGAGGAAGTCATCATAGAGGAGCATGGAGGGGACATAGGGCGTACCTCGGATGCGAGTCCATGCCACATGCTTGGTGTCCGTAAGATCACCTTGGGCATCCTGGAGGTTGATTGCGAGCAGAACCTTCTTTTCGTAGCTGCTCCCGACATAGAGCGTCCCATTCGCGTAAACGGGAGTTGCGACAACGTTGGAAGACATTCCTCCACATTCCCAGACGATTTCGCCAGAATCGAGATCGAATCCGCGAACCCGGTCGGTACCGCAAACGACGATTTGTGGACGTACAACTCCTTTGCTGTCCTTGCATTCAATTACGATAGGGGAGCTCCACGAAGTATCTTCGCGACGTTCCGTGCGCCAACGGTTCTCGCCGGTTCGCTTGTCCACAACCACGAGAAAGGAACCATCCTCGTGATCCCAATTCACAATGAGAGAATCGCCGTAGAGGGTGGGTGAAGCCCCATGCCCATGGCCATGCTTGCTGTGCAGGGGGCCGAAATCTCGCTCCCAGACAACATCCCCCCGCACATTGAGACAGTAGACTCCCTGGGCGCCGAAGTGGGCGAAGACAAACTCACCATCGGTAACTGGAGAGGCGGAGGCCAAACTGCCGGTACTGTGTCCCGCTTCGAGTGGCACTTCTTCACGAACCGCTGTTTTCCATAAAATGGCTCCATCGCGACGATCCACGCCGATCACTACGAAT
>JANMEB010000614.1:0-10617 GCA_031376585.1 Planctomycetota bacterium
CACCTGATTCCAAAACAAACTAATTTTCTCTCGTGCTTTCGTCCGTTTGCGTTTTCACATTAAGTCCTTGTCGTCAATTGCGTCATACACGATCTGCCGCAAGCTCCGATAGGGTCAAATCCAAGTACCCTTCTGTCCTAAGTCCCAAAATTGACGAATGATGGAGGCTTAGGTTATGATTTGCGAAGTTAAAAATTGGCCGATCCGAAAGAAATAAATGAACCGTTCAGCGAATGTTTTTTGGCGAAGGTTGCTTGGTTGTGCGATCGTAATCGGTGCGGTACTTGTCGCGGAAGTGCAAGGCCAAGATTGGCCTGCCCTGCGCGGTGAGAATGGAACTGGAGTGGTTCACCCCAAGGGAATTCTCGCCCAGACCCCTGATATCGATTTGAAAGTTCGCTGGAAGAAAAAAATCGGCAGCGGATATTCCAGCGTCGTGATTGAACGCGGACGTTTAATCGCGATGTATACCCTGGGTGCAGACGATGTGATCGAATGCTTCAACGGGCAAGATGGACAATCGATCTGGCGGGAACGAATCGATGCCAAGTTCCCTGGCGAAAACGGTTCCTTTGACGGACCGCTGGCCACGCCCGTCATTCATCAGGGAAAAGTCTTTGGACTGACTCCGCGCGGAAAACTATTCAGCCGGTCGCTGGCCGATGGCAGCGAAATCTGGTCGCGCGATTTGGTTGCCGAGGAAAAGACGGTCAAGCCACTCTACGGGTTTGCAACGTCTCCGATGATCGCCGCTGGAAAATTAATCGTTCAAGTTGGCGGCAAAGACAAAGCGCTCGCCGCATTTGACTTGGACAACGGCAAGACGCTTTGGACCGTCGGAAATGACGAGATCAGCGCCCAATCGCCAGGGCGATTGTTGGTCGAAGGGAAAGAAGTGATTTTGGCAGGCGGCGGCAAGAAGCTGATGGGGGTCGATCCGATTAATGGCAAGATCCTATTCGAGTTCGAGCATGGTGGCAAAAATGGAAGTGCAATGGTGCCGGTCGCGCTCGACAATAGCCATGTCTTGCTGACACTCGATGACAATTTTTCCAAGGCAGTTTTGTTGACGCCAAGCGGAGAACAAATCACCGCCAGCGACGCGTGGACTGAACGCTCGATCAAGAACTCGTACAATGTCCCGGCTTTGGTAAACAATTTTGCGTTTGCGTACTCAACTCGATTTTTGACTTGTGTCGATCCAGAGACGGGAATCGCACGTTGGAAAGATCGCAAACCGGGCGATGGATTTTTGATCGCCGTTGATGGCAAGCTAATTATTTCAACCAAGACAGGTTCGCTGCATGTCGCGGAGGCTTCGGCCGATGGCTTTCGCGAGTTGGCCCAGTTGGCCGTGTTCGACGATTTAGTCTGGTCGATTCCAGCTTACGGGGACAACGCGATTTATCAACGGAGCTTGGGAGAAGTCGCTTGCGTCGACATCATCCCGCGCTCTGCTGGAATTATCGCGGATGCCAACGCCCACTCGGTCGTCGGCCCGAAATTCGAGGCGTTGCTGGAAACAGTAAAATCGGCAACTGATGCGCCGAGCAAACAAAAGATCGTCGACGAGTTCATTTCGGCCCAATCGACGTTTCCGATCATTGAAGGCGACGTCGTTCATTTCGTGTATCGCGGATCAGCGACCGATGTGGCGGTGGCCGGTGATATGTTCGGTTCGAGACAGGAACGGGCCATGCTCCGTGTACCCGAAACGGACTTGTTTTATTACGCTATGGAACTACCCGACGACCAGCGGTCCAACTACATTTTTCTGGTCAACTACCAGCCTCAAATCGATTCGCTTAACCCTCGCCGAGTTCTCAGCTCGTTGTACGCTGGGGAAATGGAATTCGCCATACGTCTACAGCCCGACCAACCACTGGAAATGAATTGGTTTGCGATGAGCGATTGGAAAGCTCCGGCTTGGCAATCCAAGCTTACCGCATCGGCTAAGGCCACACTGATTGCGGAAAAACTCGAGAGCAAAATTTCAAAAGCCGGAGTTGCTTTTGATGTTTACCTCCCGCCAAATTATTCCCACAAGCCCCCAGAAAAACGGTACCCAGTCGTTTATGTAATGGATGGACCAGGTGCCAAGCAATTTGGGCATCTTCCAGAAATTGTCGATCTATTATTTGCGGATCATGGACAAATCGCGCCGATATTGGTCCTCGTCGACGCGATGGCTGCCGGCGAGTTTGGCGGGGAGCAATTTGCAGAGTTGTTGGCGAAGGAAGTGGTCCCATTTATTGATTCCAAATATCCATCAATCGCGGACCGACAATCCCGCTCATTACTGGGTGTTGGATTCACGTCGGAGGCAGCGTTAATCGCACTGGGAAAACACCCCGATTTGTTTTCGGCGGCCAGCGCCCAATCGCCATTGCTGTTCACCGACGCCAGTGCAGCAGCAATTCGCTTGATTTCGGAAATTAAGTTGCCTTCGCGCGTTTACATGGAATGGGGCCGCTTTGACATGTTCAATCCGCATGAGAATTGGGACTTACGGACCATGTCGCAGAAGTTGTTCGACGGATTTCAAGGCAATCCGCAAGTTCAGGTCACGGGTGGCATGGTCAACGATTCAACTGATTGGTCGAGCTGGCAAAACCGGTTGGAGCCAATTATGAAATTCCTGGTTGAACATTAGGCTGCAGTTTTGGTTTTTTTACTTTTGTCAAAGTCTCGACTCTTTATCGCATTGGAACCGCCTCGTTGATCACAACGGAACCGATACAACAAGGCTTGTGGATCGGCGGGTGGTCTGCTGAGCTTTTGCGCGCCCCGGCACCAAACTAACGACTAAAAAACTCCCAAGCCTAATCGCAACGAACAGACAAAGACGGCGAACCATCATCCTTGATCCCTTGGTTTGACGCGTAGCTGTCCAAAATTGTCAGACATCGACAAGAATCATTAAACAAATTGGATGCTCCAAGGTACAATGCTCCGCCATGCACTACCAATGGTCAGAAATCGTCTTTTTCATAGGGTTCGTGGTGTACATTCTCACGCGCGGGAAGTTCGCTCACCGCACGAAGGCGAATGAGAAAGTTGTTCGCCGTGTGGATCGGACCGAGGTTGCATTGCTGTCGCTCGTGTTCGTTGGAAATCTTTTGCTGCCGATTGTCTATCTATTTACACCCCTGTTGCGCTTCGCCAATTATTCGTTGCCCAGCGCTGCCCCGTGGTGCGGGACGATTTTTCTCGCGGCGTCTCTGTGGCTGTTTTGGCGCTCGCACGTGGACTTAGGTGCCAATTGGTCCGCGACGTTGGAGATTCGAAAGGGTCACGAACTGATCACGCGTGGCGTTTATCGGCTGATTCGACATCCGATGTACTTGGCGATATTGTTGTTTGGGTTGGCTCAAGGGCTACTACTGCCGAACTGGCTGGCGGGCTGGTTGGCCTTGGGCACATTTTTGCTGCTTTATTTCGTTCGCTTCCCGCGCGAAGAACAAATGATGCGAGATCAATTTGGCCAAGCATACGACGAATACGCGCGCCGAACAGGGCGACTGATACCACGATTGTTATAAGCCACCTCACCCTGCCCTCTTCATCGGAAGCCGGTGGAGAGGGAACGAATTTTCTAAAGGAACGATTCATGCAAAACGTGCTGTTGGTTGTCGCCGTCGCGCTGGGCGGTTTGATTACTTACGTTGATAGCCGTCCAGGTTGGGATGACACGGGCGTGACGGCGTTTGCAGTGCTCGTGGCGAGCGGCGTGCTGGGATTCTTGGGACCGAAACGCCCGTGGCTGTGGGCGCTTGCGATCGGCCTATGGATTCCGCTTTTGGGAATCATTCGCGAACAGAATTTTGGATCGCTGATTGCGCTCGTCGTAGCTTTCGTCGGTGCGTATGTCGGAATGGCGATTCGGCGAAGTATCAAACAACCGACGTAAATGCAAAGAAAAGCAAAACCCCTCAGCCTACCCCTCTGCCCGAAACGGGGGAACTGAATGAAGAACAGACTTCTCGAAAGCGGGGCGAGGGGACTTTATTACTAAATTAATCGCAGCGTTTCGTGTTTGACTCCCAATATGGTTTGGCTGTCGATGCCAAGCCATTGGTCGAGCAACGTGGCGTAGACGGAGCGAAAGTCCACGTTGAACACGAGGTCTCCATCGACCAGCTCGGTCAGACTCGGGTACCTGCCTAGCGATGTCGGGAGACTTTGGCCGGCGATAAATAAAGGTGCGGCAGTTCCGTGATCCGTCCCAGCGCTTCCGTTTTCCTTGACGCGGCGACCGAACTCGCTAAAGCAAACGGAGAGGACTTGGTCGGCTTGACGTTGAGCGGCGAGATCTTTGTGAAACGCGGCGACGGCGCCACCAAGTTCGGACAACAGCGCCGCGTGTGCTTCGGATTGTTGGCTGTGAGTATCGAAACTTCCGAGAGTTACGTAATAAACGCGCGGGCCGAAATCAATCGCGATAAGTTTGGCAACGAAAGCTAACTTTCGCGCAAGCTCAGTACGCGGATAGCCTTTCGGTATTTCGTTGGCACCCGCGACTGCTTCGAGGCGACGGCTGGCAGCCAGCGCGGTGTTTCGCGATTGGCGCAAGAAGTCGACCAAGTCCTGTTTCGTTTCGGGTGCTTGGCCAATGGCGTCGATGGTCGAGCCGACCGCGTCGTCGGACGCCAATCGTAAACTTTCAATCGACTTGAGGCTGGGGACCATGATATTCAGACCGCTCATTGCCAATGGCAGCGGCTCGTCTCCAATATGCAGCCCAGGGACCGGATTCGGTGTCTTTCCGCCAGCTTGTTCGTCGAACCAGCGGCCGACCCAGCCAGTTCGATGTGGCGGTGCAAGCAACGCGCTGTGCCAGATATCCATCGATTCAAAATGCGAGCGATTCGGATTCGGATAGCCGACTCCGTTGACGATGCACAAGTTTCCGGATTGTTGCATTTCGGAAAAACCGCGCAGCGACGGATGCCAGCCGATGTAATCGTCGATTTTCACGACGGATTTCTTATCGATCCGCGTCGCAAAACGATTGCGGTGATAAGCGTCGTCACCGAAAGGAATCACAGTATTCAATCCGTCGTTGCCACCGGACAATTGAATCACCACCAAGATTCGGTCTGCGGCTGAAAACGCCGCGCGCTGGCTGGCCGAAGCCCATATCTGCGGCACAGAAGCAGTCGAAGCGACAACTGCTGCCGTAGCGGTTCCGGCCAAGAATCCTCGGCGATTGAGTGACATGGAAAACTCCTTGGATTAACCCAATTGAGACTCGGCCAACGTTGCAGCGCATTTGAATGCGCACAATAGTCGACTTTCGCGTCGCGGTGTGGACTTTTCGACAATATCGGTAAGCTTACTTCGTTGTTCATCGTCCAGCGGCTGCGAAAGCCAGACCGTTTCGACATGCCGAACTGCTGATTCGGCGTCGTCGATATCGAACCGCTTGTCGAGTCGATTCTTTTCGACGACAAATCGTGTTTCTTTGTGATTGAGAATTTCGGTGATGAGATTGATTCGGCCAATCATGGTCGCAGAATTGATCCAGCGTTTTCCGCCATCCCATCCTTTGACGCTGGGTGGATAGAACACCGACTGGCCCAATCCGGACAAGCTGCTCGCCAAATGCACTGGGCTGGCCGTTGCATCTAAACAACGCAGCAAGCCGATAGCCAACTCGACCGGCGAGCGAATTTTTTGTCCGTATGCGGTATTGCTGTAAAAAATGCGACTGGTAAATATTGTCTTGAGAACCGGGCGAATTTCAAATTCATTTTCCCGCAGAATTGCCGCAAACGATTGGATGACTTCCGGTTCGGGAGTTTGATCGCTTACGTAAAACCGGTAAAGCTTTTGCGCGATGAACTTTGCGGCCGCAGGTTGTTGAACGATCCAGGCAACGGCTTGCTCTCCGCTTTCGATATTCGCATTTCCTAACAATTGTTTGAGAGTAGGATCGTGTTGGAATTGGTTGAAAGCGAACCGACCAGATTGAATTTCCCAGCCGGTGAAAGCCCGCGCCAACTCGCGAATGTCAATCTCCGAGTAGTTGCCCAGCCCAACGCAGAACAATTCAAGCAACTCGCGGGCATAGTTTTCGTTGGGATTGTTGCGGCGATTCGTCGCACTATCCAAATAAATGAGCATCGCCGGATCGCGACTGATTTCCAAAACGAGTGACTCAAATGGACCGTATGCCGACCGACGGATGATTTCGTTTTGAGCCAGCATCATCAAAGCGGAATTGACTTTTGCGGCACTGGTCGCGAAATGGCCGTGCCAAAACAGGACAAGCTTCTCCCAAGCTTGGCATGGACTTTGAATGAAGCGATAAAGCCACCAAGCAGGCAAATGCACCGGTAAGTTTCCGGCTTGAATGACCGTCTTCATGATTTGGGATTGCTGCTCGAACTCGGTGCCAGTGTTCGTCGTCAACAAGCCATCGACAACGTCGGTCAAGGGCAACTTGATTGCGGCATTCAACTCGTGCAAACTCGCACCGAATCCGGCGCGGCGGAACAAGTGAGCGGCTCCTGCGATAGTCAAATGATCGAGATCGACGGTCGACCAAGCGTCTTCGGCATGCCCTCGAATGTGAGTGTTCATTACGACTTCCGTCATTTCGTTTGAGCAGCAGCCCCCGCCAATCGCGTGTCGAATTCTAACACGAGCGCGTCGTCACCGGCCAACAAACGGAGCCGAGCCGTCTCAAAAAACTTGAGTAGTTCCAACGCGGTATCGACTTCGTTCGTCGCGGCCGATCTTTCTTGTCCTGTGGCAAGCATTCGTTGGGCGATGAGTGGTTCGCGATTCAACTTGCCGACGAGTGCTAACTCCGCAGGCCACAATTCGATGATCGTGTTATCGATGTGGCCTTGGGAATTTGGATTGCCCGGCTTCGCTTCGGGTGCGTTGAGAATCTGCGTAGCCAAGTCGCGATGACTGGCCAATACAAAACGATCGCCGCGAAAACCCAGCGTTGGCGAAAAGTTCTTGTACAAGTCTGCCGCGGGATTGTCGTACATGGTGTCGTCGCCCATTTGAAAATAGCTGCCACTAATCATCGTCGTACCGGCTTCGCGTTCGGTCATTACTTCCAACGGCGGGTACTTGCCTGCTCCGGCATTCAAGTTTGCAAAACTTACCACTTGTTGAAAAGCCAATCGCAAAGCCGGTTGGGCTTTTTCGACGTTGCGCAAATTGCCCGCAACTCCAAAAGCCGGTATTTGCATCGAGAGCTTGCCGACGGCCGTTTGACTCAGCGGCCTCACGGCAATCAATTCCAAATCCGGGCCGAGATACTCGAACACGTCACTGACAGTAACCATGCCGCCGAAAAGCGTCGAGATGTCACTTTCGGCTTTGGCAATTCCCGCAAGTGCGTTTTCGTCACTGATGATTTGTGGAGCCATTTTCCAAAACAATCCGACGTCGCGATGCCATCGCGTCGACAACACTCGGCTAGGCAAGTCGATCGGCTGCGGAGCCGATTCGGTCGTTGCAAGGCCGAAAAAATATTCCATCTTGGTTGCACTGGCTTTCGGTCGCGGTGTTGCAATTCGGACGAAAGCACCCTCGGGACCAATGTCACCGATAGCGGCTGCGACAGGTGCCGAGTCAATCGCTTCGAGAATTCCTCCAAAAATCAGTTCTTTGCCAGCGTCCATTCCGCGGTCGGTTTTCAGCTTCATGAACGGTCGCAGTTTTTGTACGTTAATCAAAGCGGTTATCGCTGGCCGGTTGGCCGAAGTCACGGAACGAGCGAGTCCCGTCGCTTGTTGAAACCAGCTTTCCTCCGCGATCGATTTTGCTTTGTCTCCTAACATGCGATCGATGACGGATTTTCCGAATTCGCTCGTAGAGCTTGCGACGACCCAGCCGTTGGCGAAACCAATCCTGGCTTTGTCCAAACCAAAAGCGTCTTGGTCCCGATACGTCGTTGCGAATAATTCCGCTTTGCCTTGGTTCGCATTGCCCAACGCGGCCGCGCTGGCAAACTCTTTAAGCGTTTGCTTGAGTCGACCCAGCGCGTCGGCGGACGGTTGAAACAAAAGCACAAACTCCTTCTCGCCTTTCCAGGCGAGCGTCGCACCGTTTTGCGTATAGTCCTGTAAGAGGTCGGGAAGTTGTCGACTGAACAATCCCTCAATAAATTTTTGACCTTTGAGCAAGTCGCGAATCTTTTTATCCTCTAATGCGACTTTGATTTGTGGCAGCTCAAACAATCGTTCGACCAACGCAGTTTGGGAAATTTCGTTCCAGCGGCGGCCCAAATCATGAACGGAAACGACGATCGAAACATCCGGTGGTAGAAATCTCGCCGGGCTGTCGTCGACGTCCTTCTGTGCCGATGCATTCAGCGAAAGTAGTGCGGTGAAAGCAAACGCAAATGCCGTTGAACCATTCATCATCGCTCGGAACATAGGTCCCCCTTTTTATCCGCACGTTCGACGTCGGATGCACTGGTTTAAGTTTTGGTCATAGTCGTCGTCGAATTTTCAACAAGGCTACCCGCGGAGACTTACCGAAGTTTCAGTCTAAGAACCTAAAACAAAACCTCCAAGGTCTAACCCATTCGCCTTGAGGTTTTGTTTTCAGCTCGAAGATACGCCGTGTACTGCCCCGACGTACTTCGTCTAAATCCTTTCGATCTTTGAACGAGGGCAGAATTAACTCGGACCCTCGGCATTACGTCCAGCATGCCGGCGTTGCCATCGACGCGCAATTCTCCCAAAAAAGCCGCGGAAACAGCAGCGTTCAGACGGTATGAGCCAATAGGTCCACAGTTGCCGGATGCTGAGCCGATTCGAAAATCTGTTGCGGGGTCCCGGACTCGGTGATTTGACCTTGGTGCAAAATATGAACCGTGTGTGCGACGGAACGGGCAAAGCCCATCGCATGAGTCACTACAATCATCGTTTGACCGCTGGCGGCAAGATCGGTCATTACGTTGATGACTTCGGCCGTCATTCGTGGATCCAATGCGCTGGTTGGTTCATCAAATAAAATCGCGACCGGGTCCATCGCCAGCGTTCGCGCGATCGCGACTCGTTGCTGCTGGCCACCGGAAAGCTCTCCCGGGCGTGCATGACTTCGATCGCCGAGTCCCACTCGCTCAAGCAGTTGCTTGGCGTTTTCAAGGGCTTGTTCACGTGGCTGTTTGAGAACATGGATCGGAGCCTCCATTACGTTTTCCAAAGCAGTTCGATGCGGGAACAAGTTGTACTGTTGAAAGACCATACCAACGCGGCGGCGAATCATGGCAAGCGATTTTTCGCGCGTCGGGTCAGATATTGGTCCCAGCGAAATTCCGTCGACGATGATTTGGCCTTGGTCAAAAGTCTCCAGTCCATTAATCGTACGCAACAAAGTACTCTTGCCGCTTCCGGACGCTCCCAGCAATACGCAGACCTCGCCCTTGCGGACGGAAAGTCGAATTCCCCGCAGAATTTCGACCGCACCGAATTTCTTGCGCACATCATGCAGTTCAATCATGCGGTTCTCTCTTGTCGCATTCGCCGTTCTAACTGACCGGCCAAAATGGAAAGCGGATAACTCATCGCCAAATACAAAATCGCGGTGAGGATTCCCAGTTCCAAGATGGCTCCGGTGCTGCGCGCGTGAATGTAGTACTGTTTGCTCAGTTCGACCACTGTAATCACGGAGCAAACAGCGGTGTCTTTAAACAAAGCGATGAAGTCGTTGGTGACCGGCGGGATCACCAGCCGCGTGGCTTGGGGCAAAATAATTCGCCGCAACGCCATCCAGCGCGACATGCCGAGCGACAAAGCTGCTTCAAGTTGACCGCGCGGGATGGCTTGCAGGCCGGCGCGGTAAATTTCTGCTTCATAAGCCGAGTAATTGATCGCTAACCCAAGAACGCCAGCCCAAAAGGCATGGATCGACACTCCGATTTCCGGCAGCAAAAAGAAAATTACATACAGTTGCAACACCAGCGGCGTGCCGCGAACAATCTCGATGTATCCGATGGCCAACCACGATAGCCAACGAGGACCATACAAACGGGCCAAGGAAAAAACCAAACCGATGAATACTGCTAAGGGCATCGCGACCACGGCCAACGCGACGGTCATTAGCGCTGCTGCGAGCAGCAAGCCGCCCCGCTGCGCGATGACTTTCCAACCGCGGACGGCTTCGTAGGTCTCGGTTGATTCTGCTGCAGTGTTTCCGTCGATTGTTCTTGCGTCGTCGCCGACGAAGTTGCCTATCCGGTCGATTTCCAGCGCGCGTTGAGCCTGAGTCGCGTTCCAGATTCGATACTTTTCCAGAATATGGCGTAGGCTTCCGTCTTGAAGTGCCTTGAGAATTGCGACATTGATTTCAGTTCGCAGCCGATCATCGGATTTTCGGGTAATCGCGACGTAATAGCCTCGCCCAATGGGATCGCCGACAGCGCCAAGTGCAGGAAATCCATCTTGAAAATAAGTCCAAACCGGCAAGTCCTGCAAATTGGCGTCAATCCCATCCACGCTCAATTCGACGCCGCGCATGGCGTCCGTCGCACCGTCGAAGTTTACGATCTCGACTTTGTTTGCGTACTTGTTTTCCAAGAACTCATGTGCGGCCGAACCACCCAAAACAGCGATTCGCTTCTTGCGGCCGTCGGCTGGCCGCTCG
>JANMEB010000628.1:0-3382 GCA_031376585.1 Planctomycetota bacterium
ATCCGCCCTAATACAAGTAAACGAATTCGTTCGAGCCGAATAGTGCGTGGCAGACGGCAGCCATCCCAAATTGCGTTGCAACATTCTTGGACGCGGTTAACTCGGCGACCGACGGAGCTCTTTGAAAAGCCAAATCAAATGCGCGGCAAATCTGAGCGTCAAGATCGGTTCCGGATTCGCGAATTAGCCGCTCTGAAAAAAAAGTCGCCTGCTCGAGCATGAATTCGCTGTTCAGTAAGTTGAGGGCTTGAAGCGGTGTTGTGCTTCGATTGCGCTTTGGTGCGATTTGACTTCCATCTGGACAATCGAATGCCCCAAAAACGCCGTCCAAACGCTGGCGAATCACCGTGGCGTAAACCATTCGCCGCCATTGCCCAGGTCCGAAGGTTCTGAGCGGTTCATAAACGCGAACGTAATTGTCATTGGGCTCGAACAGATTGAACCCAGGACCGCCCATCCGCAAGTCTAGCTTTCCGCTGGCGGCCAGAATCGAGTCTCGAATCGGTTCAGCTTCTAGTCGTCGCGGTGGAAAACGCCACAGCATTCGCGATGCGGCGTCTTGTGAGATGCCATCAGGACGCGGATCGCTGGCTTGGCGAAAAGTTCGCGAGGTTAGGATGAGTCGCTGAATATGTTTGAGGCTCCAATGATGATCAATTAACTCGCTCGCCAACCAGTCAAGCAATTCGGGGTGGCTTGGCGGTTGTCCGTTAGCACCAAAGTCGCTCGGAGTGGAAACCAATCCTTCGCCAAAATGAAATTGCCACAAACGATTGACGATCACTCTGGCCGTTAGTGGATTTGCCGGATCAACGATCCAATGGCCAAGTGCCAAACGTCGTTGAGGCTCAGAAGTTATCGATTCCGCGTCAAAGGAAACCGGGGAAGCCGTCAGTACGCCTGGCGCGATGACTTCTCGTCGTTGCGTCGGATCTCCTCGGTAAAGTCGATGAACGTCGTCGGGTTCGGCAGCAAACGTTCCGGCATACGCCATTCGGACTCTAGTCAACTCGACAAGTTGTTTCTCCAAACTATCACGCTGGCCAGTTATTTTGATCCATAAATTGCGCTGCGGGTCGGAAGTTTGAGTTTCGATTTGCGACACCTTTGGCGAGCCAGCCGCATCCAGCGGAACGCGATCTGCGGAAGTTGCGACAACGTGCCACGTTTCATGGTCCGTCGAAATTTCAATGCGGTATTCGGCTGCGAGCCGATCCGTGAATTGCTGCTCCCGGTCCCGAGCCCATACGACTCGATCAATCGACACGACGTCGGGAAACTCCAACTCGACCCAGCCTTGGCCCGGTTCGTTGGAAATCCAACTGTGGCTGTTACCAAACCGGCCATCATTGATGTGCTCGAGGCGATGAATGTCGGAGTTGGGATAAACGCTAGATGCCGTGGCCCGCGTCCCAGCCGCCGCCAGGGCTACGTTGCGAGTCGACTCGTCCGAGGCAAAAACTTCTAACTCGTCCAAACACGGCTCAAGCGAATTTGTCCGTAAGATCGTGAACTTTAGCCACTTAGCCGAGACGGGATTGAATCGATCGACATTTCGTCGCGCCGAAATCGATCCTCTCTTCACGGTTGCCGCCGAGGTTAAATCCGTTGGCTCGCTGGCCACGACGGCCAATGGCTCCAAGCCCCACAATTGTTTTTCAAGCGAGGCCAATTGCATTTTAAGGGCCGAAATCTGGTTCTCAACGTCGGCTGGCCGAGCCGACGGAAGTGGTCGTTCGCCGTGTTGAACACCCGCGAAGCAAGCTACCAACGCATAATAGTCCGTCTGCGGAATCGGATCGAACTTGTGGTCGTGACAGCGGGCACATCCCACAGTCAACCCCAAAAACGCACTTCCAGTTGTACTCACGATGTCGTGCAATTCATCCGCGCGTTGATTCAGCGTCAGCACAGGATCGGGACTTTTGACTTGATCCCAACAACCGGCGACTAGAAAGCCAGTGGCCTCGTCGACACCCAACACGTCTCCCGCGAGTTGTTCCAGAACAAATCGATCGTAAGGAATATCTTCATTGAAAGCTCGGATGACGTAATCGCGATACGGCCAAGCACTGTCGCGCGGGAGATTCGTTTCAAAACCGTTTGACTCAGCAAAGCGAACGACATCCAACCAATGCCGCGCCCACCGTTCTCCATAACGAGGCGACGCTAGAAGTTTGTCGACACATATTTCATAACTCAGCTCTTTTGTGCCGGAAGAAAAATCGAGCGCGAGCTCTGGTTCCGGCGGAAGCCCACTCATGTCAAAAGTCAGCCGTCGCAGCAATGTACGACGATCCGCTGGAGGGCTGGGAACAAGGCCTCGTTCCTCCAATTGCGCCAAAATGAAATGATCAATTTCGTTAATCGGCCAGTCTTGGTCGCGAATGCTTGGGACCTCGGGACGGAGAATTTTTTGGAACGACCAGTGGTTGGTAGGCAGTCGGCCAAGCTGAACCGGCCAATCGCGGGGGACTTTCGCACCCGACGCAATCCACTGCTTGATCGCGTCTACTTCGCCGGATTCCAGCGGCTTTCCATCCGCAGGCATCGCGGGTTCTGGTCCGGAGATCACTTCGAAAAGTCGACTTTTTTCGACACTTGTTTTGTCAATTAGTAAACCGGACTCGCCACCTTTAAGAATTCCTTCAGGCGTATCAAGCCGCAAGCCTTTCTCGGGCGATCCTCCTGAATGACATTCCCAACAGCGATTGATTAAGATCGGGGAAATTTTGTCGAGGAAAATCTCGTCGGCGTCCGCTACGTCCAGAGTCGATTGGTTTGCGGAAATATCTTGGGCTTCGCACGCGAAAGTCAACAACGCCAGCGAAAACAAACTAAACCCAATTGCCGTGACAAATTGCATCGCGGTAGCTCTCGGATTCCAACGACTTTATGCGTGTCGTCCAAGATTCGCAATTCGGTCGACCGCGACGCCAGAATACCATGACAATCAAGGTCAGGCCACCAATTTCATCCACCATTGAAACCATTAACTTTGTATTTGAGGCGATTCGGTAACCAACCGAAATGAAATTCCAGATCCAAAGTAATCGCAGATAAGCAAACAAAAAAAGGCTGCTCGGAAGAACCCGAGCAGCCCTATAAATTCGGATGCCGCCATTTCCATATGACGATAATTCGCAGCAATCCGTGATATTTGGCAGGATGAGCGAGCAGCCTCATGACGGCGGATTCAAGCGGAAGGAGATAGAGGCCTTACGCTCGCTCACGAATGTTCATTAACGCAATCGCGGTGCCAATCTGAAAGAATCTATAAATTTTCTCAATTTCACGGCGTTTTGGAAAAAATTCCAGGCTAACCTACAATTCCGTTCTATTTTCGAGTCTCGTTTTGAGAACTAAATGAAAAAATGAGAAA
>JANMEB010000638.1:0-6958 GCA_031376585.1 Planctomycetota bacterium
GGCGATGGCTTTCGTCTTGTCATCGAAGACGATCTCGAATCGATTCGCCAGTTATTTTACGGCCGCGTCCGTGATGCCCGACTTGGAAATGCCGCCATCGAAGTCCTCGCCGTGGTCGCCTATCACCAACCAGTGACACTGGAAGAAGTTGATCGACTGCGCAATCGCCAAAGCGGGATCGTGCTCAACCTGCTGGTGCGTCGCGAGCTATTGGTGGTTGAACGTGATCCAGACAACCGTCGCATTCGTCTCTATCGCACGGCTCAACGCTTCCTCGAACTCTTTGGCATGGACTCCATCGAGGATCTTCCGCAAGCCCATTCTCCTCAGGGCGCAGATTTCTTGGACGAATAACAATCGATTCGGCTCGCCGTGACTTTTTCAACAGCCAATCAACTGGAAACACGAGTAATTGTCTCCAGTATTCGCCACTTTCGTTCAGCCAATAATTTTGCCTGGTAGCCGATCAGCCATCGGTAAGTAATTGCCAATAGCACCAAATAGAAAACGGCACCCATCAAATAGATTGGCAGCCAATTCCAGCGGGGGTCATTGGCAAGCCAAATCTCGATGCCGAACGGCAGAATCGCAGGCACCATGCCCAGCGGTGCCAGTAGAAAAAGTAAAATCTGCAGCAGCACCGAGCCAAACTTCAAGTTCGTTGGCTTCAAGGAACCCGCAGCCACTCCCATGGGTACGACGATGGACATCAAATTCGACACCAAACAAGCGACGAGATACATCGTCACTAATTGAAACACCGTCGCCAAAAAATGACTCCAGTGAAGCGGCACGCAAAATTGCATTATCAAAAGCGCCGTTAAACCCAGTGTCATGGCAATCGGTGCCAGTGCAAGGTTTTTGCCAATCAGAATATTCCGCTCCGAAATCGGTGCAAGCAATAACGCCCGAAACCCATCTCGATCAAATCCAAATTGGTTTTGAATCAACTGAGATGTGCCCGCCATCGCCAAAAAACAAATGCCGATCCCCAACAGTGGCCGAAGGTATGGGCTAATCGGCTGGCGATTGCCAAATAACATCGAAGCACCGACTAGAATTACAACGGCGATCGGGGTGATCAACGCCAGCTTTGCTTCCGGAGCGCGGGTCAAATTTCGAAACGACATCCATGCGACCGCTGCTTGGTGCTCGTTGGCCCCTGGGACTGACTTTTCAAGCCAACTCGGTTTCCAGGCACTGGCCACAGAACCGGACAACCCAGAATAGTCCAGAATTGGTTTTGCCGAAGATCCTGGGCTTGTGCTCGATTTTTTCTTTGTCCTCGATTCAAATCCTCCTCGAAAAAGTCGCAAAGTCGTTTGGTATGATCGCCATAGGCCGAACGAACCAAGGCCCACCATCCCAAGACAGCTAATCAGCGAAACTGTCCAGCGATTCTTCGCCGCTGCATCCATTCCCGCCGCCAGCCACAACGGCGGGAAATAGGTATTAGCCATCCGCGCCCAGCCTAGTTTTTCGGCAAATTGTCGCTGCTGGCGTTCCGATTTCCGACGATTCAATTCCAGGAGCCGCTTGTCATACACTTCAGATTGGAGTTCGTCGGCTGCTAGACTTGCGTCTAAACTGCGACGCTCGGATTTTTCTTTCATTTCAATCTGTCGATTTTCCTTTCCGGTCGCACGCAGCACGGTGTTACTAACGATATTTGGAATTTGCGAAACCAAAATCACGACCACGGTAATCACGGTCAAAATCGTTCTCTTGTGCCGTTTGTTTGTCATCAAAGCCGCCAACCAACCGCGAAACTGGTATGTCAGTGCGGTGACCATCATGAAAAATGCCAACGTCAACAGCGGCCCCAGCCATAACAGGCCCTGGTACTTCCAGGCTAAGGCAAAGGACCAACCTATCATCATCGGGAAAAAGACCACGAGGCTCAGGCTGAATATCGAACTGAAATAGTTCAAGCAAAACACGCCTTGTGGCGAAACTGGCAAGTGCAAGAACTTGTCGAGCGACAACGGCTCGCTTCGCTGCAAATCGGTGAGCACGCCAACCATCCAAGAACCGAGAAACGCCAAGACCATGCCGACCCAAACAAAGACCATCCAGTCTGGCCAAGCCTGAGGGAGAATCCAAATTCCGACGGTCAGTGAAACGATGAAAGACGAACCGCCGATGATCAACGACAGGACGATTAACAAGTACAGCAATGCTCGGTTAATCCAACTCATTCGATTGATTTGGTTACAGGCCAAACGCCAGCGCAACCAGATAATCGTCTGCCCATGTTGAAAGTTCACTTGCGCGACTCCTCTTCCAACCAACTCAGCTGGATCGCCGGATCATCGCTGTTCCCAACTTTCTCCAAGAACCTTTGCTCAAGCGAACTTCCTTTGCGCAAGTCCTCCAACGATGTTTGCTCGACTAATTTACCGGCGTTGATGATCCCCACGTGCGTGCACAGCCTCTCCACGATTTCCAATACATGCGAAGTCAAAAAAACGGTCGAGCCGCGAGAAACGAAATCGGCCAACAAGTCGCGGACCACGCGCGACGTTACCGCATCGACGCCTTCGAAGGGTTCATCTAAAAACAACATATCCGGATTTGGCAGCAACGCCGCCGCCAACGCCAGCTTTTTTCGCATTCCGTGCGAATATTCCAATGCCAACTTTTTTTGCTCGCGATCAAGCTGCATCATGGCCAATAGGTCCCCCGCTCGCTTGCGAATCGTGGCCTTGTCCAGCAAGAACATCCGTCCCACAAAAGTCAGATACTCGCTGCCCGTTAGATTGTCGAACAGGGCGAGATCTTCTGGAACTACGCCGATCCGTCGCTTGATATTCAAGCTCTCGTTCGGGTTCGTCGGGTCCATTCCCAAAATGCGAATCGAGCCGCCGTTGGGTTGCATCAACCCGGTCAGCATTTTAATCGTGGTCGATTTGCCCGCACCATTGGGCCCAAGGAACCCGTAAAACGTTCCTGTGGCGACTTGGATATTAACCCCGTCCACCGCGCATTGATCACCAAAATATTTCGTCAATTGATTCGTTTCGATCGCCAAGCCGTTTGCCATTTTGTTTGCTAACTATTCTTGAAGCACGTTTTTCGATCATTCCACTTTCGATCCCAAGCGCCCTGCCCTGGCCGACGCTCAGCATATCGACGTGTATCACTTTACCAAACGCCATCCGACTCTTGCTATGTTTTGAAGCTTCGCTTTCTTAATCAAAACCCAACGCGTTAGTGAGGAATTATTGGAGGAAAATTGAATTACGGGCCGTATCGCGATTCTGCCTCGCTAACGCTTCGGGTTGCGATTTTCGCCGAGCTTTCGACAAATGAAAGCGAGCAACACTCCGAAACGCGCAACTTCAAAATGCGGAAGTCGCTACCGCTTTTTAAGCGTTTGCATGAATTCGACGACGTCGATTAGCTGCTGCTCAGTAAGTAATTTTTGCAAGTCGTCGGGCATGAGTGATTTTGACTGCAGTTTAAGTTCGTCGATTTCGCCCACGGGAATGTTTACCACCACGGCATCCTTGTCCTTAAGCACGACGTCGCTGACAGTCCTGCTGATTAGGACGCCCGAATGCGTTCGCCCGTCGGACAGAAGCACTTTGTACATTTCATAGTTATGGCTAATTCCGGCACTCGGATTCAAAACCGATTCGTACAGGGCTTCGATCGAAAGTTTGCTGCCTACTTCGGACAAATCCGGTCCGACTTCGGTTCCAGACCCATTCACTCTGTGGCATTTCGCGCACGTCCCGGCGTTGGCAAATACGTCTTGTCCGCGCACCACGTCACCGCGCCGTTGAACCAATTGCGCCAAAGGTGCCAGCGGAGTCTGCTCTGCGGAGGCGGGCAACATCAAGTATTTGGCGGCCTCCTCCCGAATCTTGGAATCTTCGGACGTCAACAAAACATTGGCTGCAGGATATCGGAGCTCTTCCGGAATTTTTCCATCGATGACTTGTTGTAAGACAAATCGTTGGCCGTCAGGCCATTTGCCCAACGCCTTGACGACTTCGCTTCGCACCAAAGCACTCAGATTGGGGTTTTGTAAAAGCGGCTCCAATAGATTTCTCGCTTCGGAATCGCCGGACCAATGCAAGCCGATGACGACAGCGACTTGTTGTGCTTCTGCGGATTCAGCAATGCATTTCAACAGTCGATCACTGCCGTTCATTCCCAGCAGAGTTCTGGTGGCCGAACCGACCTCGGTCCGGTCGATTGAAGTCAAAATTGTCCCCAGCAATCGATTCTCCAGTTCCGGAAATCTAAACCGGTCTGCCAATTTCACAAACTCGCTGACCGGAGACGACTCATTCAAGTACGCCACCAGGGCCGTTCGCAAGTTCGGAAATTCTTGACCGGAAAATGCCGGCGTGCGACAAGCGATCTCTATTAGGGATTCAATGCTTAGCTTTCGGTTCGTGCCGACAAGCTGTTCGGCCCGCTGGGCTAATACTCGCATCGCCGCATCCCGATTCTTCTGATCCTGAAAATCCAAAGATCGAAATAGCCGCATCGCGGTCGCCAAATCGGTCGAAGGATCTTCAATCAATCGGCCAATCAACTCGGGAGTCCGGTCCGCGCGGCTTCGCCAAATTAAATTGACTCCCGCAGGACTTTTCCAGTCGTCAGCGACTTGATCCATCCATTCTGCCAAAAACTCGTTCCATCTACCTTCGGCGGCAATGCCCAATGCTTCCAAAAACCAACGATCCTTGCCATCGTATTGATTGGCTAATTGCGCCCATAATTTTGCCGCGTCAGCGCCTCGATATTCGCGCAACCCGATAGCCATCTCGCGACGCACTGCTGACGAAGGATCATCGATCCATCGCGCAATCCATTCGCCCAACGTCGCTGAGTATCGCCGAGCCATGCGAACCGCCTGGCAACGAATGTTTTCGTCTTTGTCCGCGGCAGCTTGGCCAATCGTCGCGTCGGCTTGGTCGTCGATTTCTGCCAGCAGCCATAAGGCGCGGGCTCGAAAGCGAGGGTTTGGGTCGTTCGCCATCCGCTGCAATGCCGGTTCAGCTTGTTTGCCACTTTTGTGCAACGCAGTCCAGGCCAAGTAGCGAACGGAATTGCAAGGATTCTTGAGTGCCTCGACTGCTGACTCGGGGCGATCGAAGTCGAAGGTTGGAATTTCGTACTTGCAGCCCGGTGGCGTAACACGGAACAACCGTCCGCGCTCCAGGTCTCCCATGGCATGACCCCCCACTCCCGGATCGTACCAGTCAGTTACAAACAACGAGCCATCGGGAGCAACGCAAACATCGGCAGGCCGAAACCAATTGTCTCGAGCACCCTCCAGTACGTTATTTACTTGTTGGACGTCGAAGCCTGCCCCCTGAGCAACCACAGAATACGAACGCACGATGCTCGGACCCGCATCGCAATGAATCACTTGATTCCAAAATCGATTGGGCAACAGCGATCCAACATAGACGGTAATTCCCGTTGGAGATCCGGCGCCGGTGACCAAAAGGTTGGGAACGACTCCGGGATCGTCCTGATGCCAATGCCTTCGCGGGATATCACTTTCCATTCCAGTTCGCTCGGTTTGCCAGCCTGCCCCTGTTAGCTCATCGAGATAGCCGAAATTGCCGTATTCCATCACATAGTTGAGGCGCACTCCTCGATTGCCATCGTCGTCGTTATCCGATTGCCAAAGCGTGCCATACGAATCGACGGTCGTTTCATAGTTGTTGCGAAAGTTATGGGCCAGAACTTCCAAATCGGAACCGTCCAAGTTGCAGCGAAAGACCATGCCGCCCCAATACGGCTGCCCGTGATCATTTACCGCCCTACCCTGCAAGTCAGTCACGGGATTTCCATTGGCGTCGTGAATTGAATGACCCTCGTTGCCGAAATTCCAATAAAGCTTGCCATCGGGACCAAATAGAAATGAATGGGCCGCGTGATCGTGTTGGATGCTACCGGTCTGGCTGAACAATAGCTCTTTGCGATCGGGGAGATCATCGCCGTCTTCGTCGGTGAAAACCAAAATGTTCGGCGAACAAGAAACGATAACTTTGTTTCCCAAGACGCAAATACCCATCGCCGAATCGACGTCGCGCCCTTGGTAATAGACTTTCGTCTGGTCACATATGCCGTCGCCATCAATGTCGCTGCAAATCAAAATTCGATCGCCCTCGGGTCGCTCTCCGTTGTGGCCCCGGTAGTTGACTACTTCGCAAACCCAAACTCGGCCACGGTGATCGATATCGAGGTTCGTGAGGCTGAGCAATTCGGGTTCGGAAGCAAACAGGGTAGCCTCGAGTCCCTCGCCTAAATCGAGTTTCGCGACCGCCGATTCCGGATCGCGATCGTTACTGACCGTTTCCATCTGACTGGGCGCTGAGGAATAGATCAAAAAGCGGATCGAGGCGTTGGTTCCTTGTGCCTGGTCCGTCCCGCCATTATCGAGACCGGCGATGGCTTCAAACCGCTCGAATCCCGCAGGCAAGTCAAATCCAATGACTGAGTTTGCATGCGTGCCGATTCCGCGTTCGTACGTCTTACCAGCAATCCGAATCGGCTGGCCGTTGCAGTTTTTGTTCATTTGTACGCTGCCGAATCCAGCGTTGGCAGCAATCGGCTTCAGATCGACTAAAGACACTTCGCCGTCGGGTCCAATTAATCTTGGATCGACCCAACTCGCCCAATCGTGACTAAAACCATTGCCTCCGTCGTCAACCACCAAGAAAATCTGTTTCAGTCCGTGGACATCGACGTCGACTTTGATTGCATGATCGGTCGTCGATGTTGTCACCAATTCACTTCGGAAAATGGGCTCTGGGGGCGCCGACTGCGCGGCCAGTGGCGGAACGGACAGAAGCAGCAGCAATACAACGCCCATGAATACCGTATTTGATCGCATTAGTTATGGCCCTTCGTCGGTCATCGCTTGACTGCTCAACGTCATTTTGATCGACGCATTGCTGCATTATCGCTTAGCGCCGACCAAAGCTCA
>JANMEB010000662.1:0-1037 GCA_031376585.1 Planctomycetota bacterium
GTCCGCCATCTGATCGAGGGCAGTATTTTCTGGCGTGACGATGACGACTTGGAACTCGGCCATAGGTTTTTCCATTACGAACGGGAATTGCAAACAACCGTACGCTGGCGCGTGGCGGCTGAGGAAAATGCGATAAAACTATTTTTGAAGTTGGTCATAACAAGTTCCCTCTCCCCAACAAGACGTGGTTTCGCGTCTTTTAGGGGAGACGGCAAGGGTGAGGGATCGTGTTTTCGTAATGCCAAATGTCTCCCCTCATCCTAACCTTCTCCCCCAAGATCAACGTCAAAGCCCGTTGAACCTGGGGGAGAAGGAACAAGAAGTGAGCAACTTCAAAAAAAATATTAAAGGTTCGATTTGGGTTCATACATGGTTCGTAAAAACCGGACTCTAGCGCGTGGCGGATGACTAGAGTGCGGCCGCCATTTTCTTTGCTTGCTCTTCGGCTTGTTCGATGACTCCGACGTACATGAAGGCTTCTTCTGGAAGATGGTCCCATTTGCCGTCGCAAAGTTCTTCAAAACTGCGAATCGTTTCGGCCAGCGGCGTGATTTGACCTGGCTTGCCCGTGAAGACTTCGGCGACCAAAAACGGTTGTGATAAAAATCGTTCGATGCGGCGGGCACGGTGTACGATGAGCTTGTCTTCTTCGCTCAATTCGTCGACGCCAAGGATCGCGATGATGTCTTGCAATTCGCGATATCGTTGCAATGTCGTTTGGACTCGGCGGGCGATTGCGTAATGGCGTTCGCCGACGTATTGCGGATCGAGAATGCGGCTGGACGAAGCGAGTGGATCGACGGCAGGATAAATACCTTTTTCGGAGATCGAGCGTTCGAGATAGATAAAAGCATCGAGCTGGCCGAACGCGGTTGCGGGGGCGGGATCGGTGGGATCGTCGGCAGGAACGTAAACGGCTTGGACGGAAGTGATCGCGCCTTTGCGAGTGGACGCGATTCGTTCTTGCAGCGCACCCATTTCGGTCGCCAAGGTCGGTTGGTATCCGACTGCGGATGGCATTCGACCTAAAAGCGCGG
>JANMEB010000681.1:0-1215 GCA_031376585.1 Planctomycetota bacterium
CCAACTCTGGTTCATGAATGGCCTTCGGCCGCACGTAGACTTGCTCCGTACTATCCGGGCGAAATTCCATCGTTAAGGTACGGCCGTTCGACAAAGTGATTTCAATTTCGATGTCCCCGCGATATCCTCGGTCCGACCACAACAAATCGTAAGATCGAAGTGGCACCGCAGCGAACGCCTGGCGCGCGATTGGCTTCAATTCGTAGGCACCACCACGTCGGTGGTAATTATTCAGCGTCTTCCATTGGTACAACGCCAAGCCGAACGCCGCGATCGCTTGCAAGACAGTCGTCTTGCCGCTGTTATTTGGTCCCGCAAGGACGATGTGCCCATTCAGCTCAAACGTCACCTCCTGAAATTTCTTGAAGCGACGGATCGTAACTCTGGCAATCATGCCTTGGCCTCCGCCAGTTTCTTCACCACCAGCAATTCATTCCCTCGGTCGTCGAGCACTTTCACGGCGATCTGCCCGTGTTCGCCGGCTTCAAACGGAGCGCTGGTGGTGCCGGACAAGTGGTCCCAGACGGATTCGTCGTATTCTCCTTTCAACGCTTTCTTCAAGTTTTCCCAAGCCCCGGTTCGCGGAAAAAACGCCTGCGACACGTGGAAACAAAGCTCGTTGTAATCGGTATCGAGGAGCCAAGCCGGTACGTCGTTCCCTTTTCGATGTTCGGTTTGCATCGTGATCGGGTCGAACACGTCCAGGCCGAGCAGTTCAACTTGAAATCGTGACTCGCCGTCTTTTTTGGCCTTCTTTACGCGAACTTCCGGCAACCCGCACACGCTGAAGATTTGGCTCGAGCGCATGTTCTTCAGCAGATCGCCCATCAGCAGGTCGGGAGTCGCTTGAACGTACGTTGCGGGAATTCCAACAACCTCGCTTGCCTGATCGATGAGCGTGCGAGCATTCGGCTGGATCGCGAATCCGATAACGTACAAGTGGGAGTAGTTTTTTGCAGCCGCTTCTTTTGCGGAGTGAAAAACGAGGTTCTCGCTTATCGCGCCGTTCTCCGGACCGAACACAAACGCGACCGGCCTCCCTTTTGCTCCCTCTCCTTCCGGGACAGGGCCGGCGTGAGGGCCATTCCCATTAACAACAATCGCTTCGGCAGAAAGGGAAAGCGTTTTGGCCGGCAGGCGAATATTGGTCAACTTGACCGTCTTGTTTCCATCCAATCGCAAAATCGGACTGTGCCGCAGAATTTCCAGCATGCG
>JANMEB010000405.1:0-1723 GCA_031376585.1 Planctomycetota bacterium
GCAACCTGTTTTGCGGGCAGCTTCCTCGACGGTGTCAAAAACCGGCAAGCCCTCGGCCGTCGTTCCACCTTTGCCAGGGGTCACACCGCCGACCATTTTCGTGCCGTATTCCGCACAGCCGCGCGTGTGGAAAGCACCGGAGGAGCCAGTGATGCCTTGGCAGATCACTTTCGTGTTCGAATCGACAAGTATGCTCATGGGGAGTTGAGAGTTGAGAGTTAAGAGTTGAAAGTTAGGAAATGGGTGCTGGAAGTTGGGAATGAGAAATGAACGGTCAAGAGATTGGAAGCTTTTGGTAGTCTTATGACACCTTTTCCTTCTGACTCCAGACTCTCAACTTTAATCTCTCAACTCCTCCACTCCTACGCCACGGCGGCGACGATTTTTTTTGCCGCGTCGGTCAAGTCATCGGCCGTGAGGACTTTGACATCGCTTTGCTCGAGTATCTTTTTGCCTAGTTCGACTTCGGTCCCTTCAAGCCGGACGACGAGCGGGACTTTGAAGCCAACCGTTTTTGCTGCGGTGACGATCGCCGACGCAATTGTCGAGCAGCGCATGATTCCGCCGAAAATGTTGACTAGGATTCCTTTGACGTGCGGATCGGACAAAATAATTCGAAAAGCCTCGGTGACTTGATCGGCGTCGGCTCCGCCACCAACGTCGAGAAAATTCGCCGGCTGGCCGCCGTGCAGTTTAATTATGTCCATCGTGCTCATCGCCAAACCCGCGCCATTGACCAAGCACCCGATATTCCCATCGAGTTTCACGTAGCTCAAGCCCGCCGCAGCCGCGCGAACTTCGGCCTCCTGCTCCTCCGCCACGTCGCGCATCTCGGCCAAGTCCGCGTGCCGGAACATCGCGTTGTCATCGAAAGTCATTTTGCTGTCCAGCGCGACAAGTTCGCCGGCTTGCGTGATGACCAATGGATTGATCTCGACCAAACTGCAATCCAGTTGCACGAACATTCGGCAGAGCGATTTCATAAACGATTCGGCGGCGCGAACGGTTGGGCCGCCAAGATTTAGTTTCTTACAGAGCTTGCGGACTTGAAAACTCTCCAGACCGTAACCGGGGTCGAAGTGTTCCTTGAAGATTTTCTCCGGAGTCTCGGCAGCGACTTTTTCAATTTCGACGCCCCCTTCGTTACTGCACATCAAGACCGGTTTCGCGACGGCGCGGTCGAGCACGATTCCCAAGTACATTTCGCGCGCGATCTGACAGCCGGATTCCACAAGGACGCGACGGACTTTTTGGCCTTCGGGTCCAGTTTGCGCCGTCACCAAATGATGGCCGAGCATGCGCTGTGCAACTTGGCCCGCTTCGGCGGCGCTGCGCACTAATTGCACGCCGCGTTGCTGTGAATTTTCTTTGTAAGTTCCCTTGCCACGTCCGCCCGCGTGAATTTGTGCTTTGACGATCGCGATCGGTTGCTTCAACTGCTCAAAAGCGGATTCGGCTTCCGCAGTAGTTGCGGCGACCCGGTTTTCAAGAACTGCGACGCCGAACTTTTTGAAAAGCTGCTTGCCTTGATATTCGTGGATCTTCATTGGACCGAATCTTTTGGAGCCAAGGGAATTGTTGGGCTCGCGATTATAAAAATAGGCCTTCCCAATGGTCAATCCGCTCAGCGCTCAGTCCGCTGATCAAATTTGGTAGGATGCTGCTTGAAGCGTTGGGCATTATCCAGTGCGAAATCAACACATCGGGGGCGGGTCATGGTCGG
>JANMEB010000722.1:0-7452 GCA_031376585.1 Planctomycetota bacterium
CCAAGGCTGGCTGAGGTCGCTAACCCAAATGGTGAGGTCAGCGGAATCGATAGTGTCTTTGGCCCGCGCAACTCCCATCCGTTCGATTTCTCCTTCGGCCCAACGGAGGCCAGCCGTGTCGCAAATGCGTACCGGCCAGCCTGCAATCGCTGTCGCTTCGATCAGTACATCGCGAGTTGTTCCCGGTTGGTCGAACACAATCGATCGTTGGTAACCCAAAAGTCGATTGATCAAGCTGCTTTTGCCGACGTTTGGTCGGCCGGCGATGGCGATTTGCCAACCGCGGACCAAGCGCAAGCCGAATGCGTACGAATCGGCAAGCGCGGTCAATCGCTGTATTGCGTCGGCACGATACGCATGAACGCCTATGGTTTCGCAGACTTCGTCGATCGCTCGGACCAAGCGACCGTCGGCGTTGGCCAGAAAGCGATCGGCGGCTTGTAACGTCGCCGCTTGAGTGGCGGCAGAGATGGCGGCCGCTTGCCAAGGGTTGGCGTGCAGAATTTGAAAAACTTGTTGCGGATCGACTTGCATCGCACCCGCTTTGCAGAGCGCCGACAGTACAAGCTGCGGTGCAATCGTTCCGCCGTGCGAATGGATTTCGACGGTATCGGCCGTGGAGCGAACAACGACGACGTCCTCGAAGCCGCTTTCGTGTTGCCAATGGCCATACACGATTCGATGGTGCGTTGCGGCGGAAAGCGGCCGACCCGACCGAGCGCGAAAAAATTGATCGACGATTTCGATTGCCTTGTGGCCCTTTAACCAAATCGTGGCCACAGCTCCTCGGCCGCGCGCTGTTAGCAAACAGGCAACGGTTTCGCCTTCGCACAAGGAGAGGGGGTCAGTCCCCGATTTTCTCCGAAGACTACACAAATCGGCGACAGACCCCAGCGATTCTCGGATTGGCTCATCGTGGGACTTGGTCATTCGTAGGCTCTAGCCAAACGATTGCCGATCATCAAAACACCGTTGAGAACAAGATGTTCCACGATCGTCGATTCGAACGCTAAAAATTGTTGGAGAAGCGGCGCAGTCCCACCCGTCAAAACCACTTGGCCTTCACCATTGAAGACTTTTTGCATGCGGCGGACGATCTCTGAAATTCCGCCCACGATCGAAAGTACAACGCCAGATTGGATGGCTTGTGCGGTCGTCTTTCCGAAAGCGTCAATTTCATCCGGCGTGCTTGGAGATTCCAATCGAGGCAATGCATCGGTCGTTTGGGCTAACTGATCGAGCGCGCCGCGCAATCCAACAAAAATGTTTCCGCCCATAAAATCGCCGTCAGCCGAAACGGCGTCGACCGTGACGGCGGTCCCCGCGTCAATAACGATGCAAGATTTTTGTCCAACGATTGCGTGGCCCGCGACAGCAGCGCAAAGTCTATCCATGCCGACGAATTGCGGGGCCGCGACTTGGATTTTGATCGGCGCGTAGGTCCAGTCTAAATGGTGGACCCGGTCTTGCTTTCGATGGGTCTCGATCCAATGAACCAATAGTCGGTACTTGGGGCGATTGACGGACGAGATCAGCCAGCAGGCCGGATCGTCCGACGGTAGCGAGAAATCTTTGGGCTGATTCCAACGGTAGACTTTGTCCCATGAGCCTGTGGTTGGACCGGGGATACCAACTTTGATCGAGCTATTTCCTACATCAACGGCGATGTGTTTCATGGGGTTGCGCTATTAGATGTTGCAAGATGGCTTCGATGAGTTGCGGCAATCCGGAGCCCGTCACAGCGGAAATGCAAATCACAGGTCGTTGCAAATGATCGGACATCTGGTCCGCGACGGACTTCGCTTCTGGTAGTTCGCATTTCGAAACGACGGCGATTTCGGGTCGGTTCAACAATTCGGGATCGTAGTGCTCAAGCTCGTCGCGAATCGACAAATAGTTCTTGAGTGGGTCGGTACCATCCATCGGTGCCGGTTCGACTAAATGGACCAAGATACCAGCTCGTTGAATGTGCTTAAGGAATTCATGCCCCAAGCCAACGCCGGCGTGGGCACCTTCAAGTAGACCCGGAATATCGGCCAAGACAAAGGAGCGGTCGCGACCGACTTCGACCATACCCAAATTGGGAAACTTGGTCGTGAATGGATAATCAGCGATTTCCGGACGTGCGCGCGAGAGGCGGCTGAGCAAAGTGCTTTTCCCGGCGTTGGGTCGACCGATCAAGCCAACGTCCGCGATGACTTTGAGTTCCAAGATAACATGGCGGCGTTCGCCGTCGCCCCCTTCGGTAAACTGTCGCGGGGCTCGAATGGTAGACGTCTTGAAACGGGCGTTACCACGGCCTCCTTTGCCACCTCGAGCGGCAATAAACTCCTCGCCAGCGACCGTTAAGTCCTTGATAACAAATTTGTTCTCGGCATCAATCACTATGGTGCCGGGTGGGACTTTGAGGGTCTCGCTCTTTCCTTGACGGCCATGTCGTAAAGCACCTTCTCCTCTGCCACCGTTTTCGGCATGCCACTTTTTGCGCTGAGAGAGAGCAACGAGGCTATCGACGCCGCTTTCGGCGGAAATGATAATGTCGCCGCCGTCGCCGCCGTCACCGCCATCGGGTCCTCCAAGCGGGACATATTTTTCACGACGAAAGCTCGAACAGCCATCGCCACCCTTGCCAGCTTGGATTTCAATTTTTACTCGGTCGACGAACATGGAAAAATTCTACGGCAAGTTGCGGAAATGTTCAGTGCATAAAAAACGGATGCCTCGGGGCATCCGTCGCGATGATTCGAATGGAAAACGGAGTCCAGTACCTGAAGCCTGCTTGGCCCTTTGGGTCCTTGGCGCTTTTGGAACCTGACCCCGTCCTCCCTCCTAATTCGTTTGAGGAACGATGTTGATTCGGCGACCTTCCTGGTCGAACTTGATGATGCCGTCGACAAGCGCAAACAGCGTGTAATCTTTGCCTTGGCCGACGCCACGTCCGGGATGGAACTTCGTACCGCATTGGCGGATGAGAATATGGCCGACGCGGACTTGCTCCCCGCCGAACCGCTTGACACCGCGCATCTGCGGATTGGAGTCGCGACCGTTTCGCGTGGAGCCTTGTCCTTTTTTATGCGCCATGGATTGACCTATGAAAAAATAATTTGTGGTTTTTTGAAAACGGGAATTGCGCCATAGCGCAATGAAGGAAACTTCGGATCTCTGAAAAAGCGTGCGCGGCGCTAAGGCCACGACAGAAGGTCAGCAACCCGAACATTGATCGAGAGTAGCGTTACTCTGTTTCGCCGAATTGGTCACGTAGTTTATCGGTAGATCCACAGATGATCAAGGTGTTTGATCAAGCGGATTCCCCTTCCCAGTCGTTCCCAAAACTGCGGGTTCAACTGGATTTCAAACCGTCGCTGATCGACGGTGAGACCCCATTTTGCCCCGGGAACAAGCAATTCGATGGCGACATCGGCGGGTACGGTCAGATTAATTTCAGCAAAACCTTTTGCCAGCGATTCGGGGAGCTTTCCTTCGTCCAGCGAAATGGCCATTGGCGACAAAAACGTGTCCAAGTCAATATGTGAATCGGCTTCGAATTTGAGTTCTTGATCGAGTTCTTTGATCGTCTCATAGACTTGGAAAAGCGGTCCCGGCAGCTCGTAACGGCTCGCGATGGAGACTTGTTCTTTGGGCGAATCTACCAGCGGGATGCCCAGCGAAATCCGGTCTTGGCTTTCGCGGAACACATCACCGGGACGATAAAAATTAATTTGTAGTTCGCGGAAGCGAAAACTCTTCGTGCCGTCCTCATTATTGATCATGCGATACGCGTTGGTCAGACCCTTGATGCGAACCGAAGTATAGTTAATGCGTGGATCGACCGAGGTCCAAGTCGCCACCCCCCAAACCGCGCCGTCAGATTTTCCGGCGGCCAACGGCAATTCCGTTCGCGAAACTTCGACTGAATCCAAAAGTTGCCTTGCGGCGTCTTCCTCTAACTGAATCTGCCGGACTGCGGTGGGCAATACGTTGTCGGTGTATTCGACTCGATCATAATCGCCAGTTTGTGGATTGTGTACCCAACCCACCAAAGTGAACACGGGGAAGAACCGGCCCGGCAAAGTTGCCGGATCCAATTCCGTGCGGTCGAGGACGATTTCGTGTTGATCGGTCTTTACCAATTGATCGGTGATCTTGTCGTAGCTGATCGTCTTGCCGACATTGCGCACCCGATAGACCATGTACCAAACATTTTTCTTTGCGACTCGATTGTTGGCGACAGGAATTTCGAGTTCGATTTGCCGAAGGCCGAGGAATGCAAATTCATATTGCCAAATATCGCGGAACAGAACGATGTCGCGAGTGCTTCCGTAGAGCGTTTGTGCGCTAGAGAAAGTGTTCGGCACATACTGCTTAGAGTCGAGATCGGGAAGCGACATACGGAGGGTCTGGCTGTCAGCCGTTTCCACCGCAAGTGGTACGACTTTCAGGACGCCCGGCGCAAGTTCGCGCGGCTTGGTTTGTCCGACCGCGCTGCTTAAACCAAACGCCATGCTCGCAACGACGATCAATAAAATTTGGTGGCGATTCATGGGTTCAAAATCCAATAGATAAAGACTCCCCGCTTTGGGGCGGAGATCGAGCCGCTTTGGTTCAAGTATAGTTAGGAGTTTTCGCAGCCGTCAAGGAATTTCGACTGATCAGTGAATGGGGGTCGTAACGACAAAGCCGATTTTGCCGGAGAAATCTGCCTTTAGCCACTTTGCCCATTCAGGGCATGAGCATTCATTCGACTTTTTGAATCTGGCCACTTGGCCGAAAGCTGCAAATTCGCTGGGTTCGCGTAGAATCCGGCGGGCCAGGACGAATGGGAAAAAGTTGCGTTTGCGCCGCAGTTGATTTCGAACACGAGTCTCCTTCGAGGGGACCGGGATTTTTTCCGGCTGTGCCACGACGCTGCGGCGGTCCAGGTCAACGCGACTACGGTTTCTCTTTCTCCGTGGTCGATCGCGGGTGATGTGGCGACGGTTCGGAATGAGACTTGGCCGGGTCGACGCGGCGAGCGGAACCTTCGTCTGTCACAGAAAAAGGGGGATCGATGTTGCCATATTCTTCATCGTAACGTGACTGATAGCCGGGTAGTTTGGATCGTTCGGTCTCGAGTTCAAATTCCTTGAGAACGCGGCTTTGGATCATCTCGCGAGACTCGGCGTTTATCGGATGAGCAATGTCCGCGTAAAGTTTCGATTTGGAATCGGACGCCGACGCAGAGCTGGAATGAACGCGAGCGCCGCATTGATTGCAGAATCGTGATCGAAGATGATTTTTCGTCCCGCATTGCTGACATTGGGACATGATCTTGCGGCTTGGCATTGCGACAAACGGACCGTTGTTCCCTTCGATGATCTTCAAATCTCGCACGACAAAACAGTGGTTGAACGTGATGCTACAAAAAGCTCGCAAGCGATCGGCTGTGTCCTCCATAAGCTTGATACGAACTTCAGTGATGATCACGCTGCAACTCCTGGGCAAGCTTCGCCCGGCATGCGATCGGCCGTCGGCGTGAAAGTGAATGACAACAGCAGACGAACCAACCGTGCAATCGCGATCGAAGCAAAACGGTCGCACGGTGTGCTGCCATGCGATTCGGAAACAGTCCAAAATAAGCTGTGCCGCTGCCAGACATTTGGTGGCCACAACAACCGAGTTTCGCAAAAGCTTGCGCGGCTTGGCGTATTTCCGGGGCAAGCTCCTCCGCTACGCTTTGTAGCCGATTCCGCATGTGGCGTCCGACGTCGTAGGGCCCGCGGACTCTAAGATTCTCGGCAAGTTCTTCGGCGAAATAAGGCGATCGCGGCGGCGAAAAGCTTGCATAAACCGCCTGCGTCGATAATCCAACTGGCGGTTTCACAACGACAAACCAAAGTGGGCTGCGGCATCGTAACGGCGTGACTATTTCACCACGACCTTGGCAAAGTGCAGCGGTCGGGTTTAAAAAAAACGGTACGTCACTACCGACTTCTGCGGCGATGCACGAAAGTTCGTCGTCGCTGGCTGGTGCTTGCCAAGCGACACGTGCCGCCAACAGCGCGGCGGCAGCATCGCTGGACCCGCCACCCAATCCGGCTTGGTCCGGAATCCGCTTGAAAATTTCCAGAACGCCGCCGAACAGCGACTGGGAGGGACGAGTCAGCGTTCGCAAGCGATCGAGAGCTTGCCAAGCAATATTCGCCGAGCCCGATGGGATCGATTGGCTGGCCGAACCCAATGCCGCCGAGACCTCACAGCGCACGTCAAGTTGTCCGCCCGACTTGGCGCGAAATCGCAACGAATCAAAAAGCGACACGCCAACCATGACGGTCTCCAGTTCGTGATATCCGTCGGCCCGCTTTGCCTTGACCTCCAGAAACAAATTGAGTTTTGCTGGAGCGTGAATCAAAACAAACCGGTCATCGATTCCGGTCGCTGCCATTGAAGCTATGATTCTGCTGGGAGCGGACGTCGCCCTTTGGCCGAACGCTCGTAAATCGTTGGAGGATTTATTGACCGGTCAAATTCTAGCACTTCCAGGAATCCTGTGAACCCAAAAGGACTTCGCCAAAACTGTCTTGATTACCTATGCCAGCCAATTTAACGCCGCAATATCACAAAGCCGAGCAAGCGTACCGTAGCGCTTCGACTCTCCAAGAGGAAATCGAGTGCCTGGAGATCATGCTGCGCGAAATGCCCAAGCATAAGGGGACCGACAAACTTCAGGCCGACCTCAAACAAAAAATAGCGCGGCTAAAAAAAGATGCCGCCACCGCCAAGCCTAGTGGAAAACGGATCGGATTCCGGCTGCCCCAACAAGGTGCCGGGCGAGTCGTTCTCATCGGCGCGCCGAATTGTGGAAAAAGTCAACTCTTGGCAAGCTTGACGCGAGCACAACCGGCGATCGCCGATTATCCATTCACGACCCGCGAACCGCTTCCTGGAATGATGCCGTGGGAGGACATTTCGATTCAGTTGGTCGATACGCCGCCGATCACCGGAGAAGTGTTCGAACCGGAAGTGCAATCCCTCATTCGCAGCGCCGATGTCGTGGCTCTCGTCGTTGATTTGGGCTCTGACGACGGAGGACAACAAGCCGCGGAAGTGCTCGATCGAGTCCAACAAACAAAGAGCCGTCTTGCGCGAACAACTTATTTGGACGTTGAAGATTTGGGAACAAGCTACACCGCGGGCGTGCTGATTTTCAACAAGATCGACCTGCCAGATGCTAAAGGCCGATTAAATTTTTTTCGTGAGTATCTCAAAGCCGACTTTGAAGAGTTTCTCGTCTCGGCGAAAGGCAAGACTGGACTCGACCCGTTTCGCCAGCGCATGTTCGAAATGCTTGACATGATCCGCGTTTACACCAAGGTACCGACAAAAAAAGAAGCCGACTTCGATAAGCCCTACACTTTGCCGCGCGGCGCTACGCTTTTGGACTTGGCCCACCTTATTCACAATGACTTGGCCGAA
>JANMEB010000727.1:0-1962 GCA_031376585.1 Planctomycetota bacterium
GAATCATCTGGGCCAACCAGCCGCTGAAAAACTGGTTCAGCCCGTCCAGTATGGTGGGCATGAATTTTTACGAAGCCTTGAGCAAGCCGCAGATTCTTGGGCCAACCGCGAATCCGCTTTCCGCAGCCTTGGCCCAACGCAAATCTAGTTGGACGACGGTTAAGGTCGGCGACAACCGATATTTTAAAATCACGGCGACGCCGGTACCCGATGCGACAGGCCGCGTCGAGAACTTGATCGTCTCGGTCAATGACGTAACACAGCCGACGCTCGAGCGGCAAAAGCTCGAGGCTCTGCATGAAGCTGGTGTGGCTCTCGCCGACTTGACGCCCGAGGAAATCCACGACATGGACGTTGAGCAACGCATCGACTTGCTCAAGGCCAATGTTCTGCACTATACGCAGCACATTTTGAATTTTAATGTGATAGAGATTCGGTTGATGGAGCATGAAACTGGACAACTCATTCCGCTGTTGTCGGTCGGGATCGATTCGGAAATCAGCAAGAGTCCGCTGTATGCGAAAGCCCAAGGCAACGGCGTAACCGGTTTCGTGGTCGCAACCGGCAAAAGTTATTTGTGTGAGGACACGACGAACGATCCGCTGTACTTGGATGGTTTGATGGGTGCCAAGAGTTCGCTCACCGTACCGCTGATTTATCACGATCAAGTCATCGGATCGTTTAACGTCGAAAGCCCGGAAGTCGGTGCTTTTTCCGAAAGCGATTTGCAGTTTTTGGAAATTTTTTCGCGCGACATCGCGATCGCACTGAACACGCTGGAACTGCTGGTAGCTCAGCGGGCCGAGACTGCCATGCAGAGCGTCGAAGCGATTCACGGCGCGGTGGCTTTGCCGATCGATTCGATCCTCAACGACTCGGTGCACGTGATCGAAAAATACATTGGCCACGATCCCGAGGTCGTTCGTCGCTTGCGCTCGATTTTGAAAAACGCCCGCGATATTAAACAAGTCATTCAAAAAGTCGGTGAGAAGATGGCACCCACCGTCGCGGTGCCGGGTACGCACAAAGAGACTTCGCTCCCGCGTTTGAAAAATCGCCGCGTGCTGGTCATCGACGCCGATCCCGAAGTCCGCAACAGCGCGCATATCTTGCTCGAACGTTTCGGTTGTGTGGTCGAAACGGCGACGGAAGGGAACGAAGCGCTACTGATGGTGCGGAACTCCGGACCCGAACACGCCTACAGTTCGATTATCGCCGACATTCGCTTGCCAGATATGGACGGCTATCAGCTTTTGCTCAAACTCAAAGAGTTGATCGACAAACCGCCGCTGGTTCTGATGACCGGATTTGGCTACGATCCAGCACACACGATTGTCAAATCGCGGCGCGAAGGATTGGCCCCGAACGCGGTGCTTTACAAACCGTTCCGCTTGGACCAACTGCTGGATACCGTCGAGCAGATGATCGCCGGCGAAGTCACCGTGGCCCAATCGACCTAAGCGACTCGCTGCACCATGATGAAACTGGTCGCGGGACTCGAATTGTTAATCGTCTTGGTCGGGCACTTGGCGATTTGGTGTACCGTTTACAACCAGTTGCACGCAACCGCTTGGCCGCGGCCATCGCGCAAGCTGTTGGAAAAAATTATCTACGCCGTCATTCTCGTGATCGGCTTTCTGCTGGTTCGGCAAACTTGGTTCGCAGTCTCCGTCTCCACGATGCAAGCGATATACCGTTGGTTTTGCATCGTTGCCGCCATCGCCGTGACCGTCCGCTGGCGGTACCGCCGATCCACCGCGCGAACGCCAAGCCGACTCATCGAACATCGCCGGAGGCCACGAGATTTGCGCCGCGACTTCGCACAGCCTCCAGTGAACGGCATCCAAGCCCGTTGGCTGAACCTGATTCCCGGCAACGAGATTTTTAAGCCCGTCGTCGAGTACAAGTCGATTGCTTTGCGCGGGTTGCCGCGCGAAAGCGATGGTTTACGCATCGCGCAAC
>JANMEB010000006.1:0-7111 GCA_031376585.1 Planctomycetota bacterium
GACCGACGGCGCGACTTGACAGCGAGTTGACCGACTTGCCAACCGGTAAATCGAGCCCGGAGAACGTTGTCGCTCTCAATCGTTTTGAACAACAGTTCACGATCCTGGTTTCGCGCGACTCCAAGCCGACGAAAGCTTCCGACGATTCACAATCCAATTCCACACAGCTCACCGAGTAATGAATCGAACATCTGAAAACTTTGCGATCTTCCAAAACGACTGGCCTGGGCATATCAACCGGCGGCACGGACTCGTATTGATCGTGGTGACTATCTTGTTGGCGCTGATGAGCTTGGCTGCCCTCGGATCCGTGGCGTTGATGCAGTCGGAACACAAAGCGTCGCGCATGCGCGGTGATGAACTGATTTTGGAAAATACAGCCGCCTCGGCCGGCGAATGGCTGGCGGCACTTGTGCAGAAATCCCGCGAACAACGCGCGATGGCATTGCGGCCAACCGAAAACGGCAGCATTTTTCGGAACCAAAATTTGCGCGCGGCGACGGCTGAATCCGACGAACCGCATTTTGCCATCCTGCCTGCATCGATGTCGACAGAGGATGATTCGGAAATCAAATACGGGTTCATCAACGAGTCAGCGAAATTGCATTTGCAAACGCTTTTGGATTGGGACAAGAAATTTCCGGGATCGGGTACGCGAGCTTTACTGCAATTGCCTGGGATGACGCCAAGTGTGGCGGAGAAGATATTGGATTGGATCGACGCGGATTCGATGCCTCGCATGTTGGGCGCCGAACAGGACAAATACACGTCGCTGCGATTGCCCTATTCGACGCGCAACGCCGTGCCAACGACCTTGGACGAGTTGCTGTTGATTCCCGGCGTCACGCGATTTGACTTGTTCGGAGATGTTCGGACTGCAGAACGAGCCGAATCTCGTTCGACGAAACTCGAGAAATCGTACTCCGCCGATTCGTCCACGCACGTGCCTTGGTCACAATTTTTGACCGTTGAAAGCGGCGAGCGAAATGAAGCGTTTGACGGCCAAAAACGAATTTTTCTCAATTCGCCGGATTTGGCGGATCTGCACCGACAATTGCAGGTAAGCTTGAGCCTGGATTGGGCCAATTTTGTTGTGGGCTATCGGCAATTTGGTCCCGCCCGCAATCCGCGGGGCATCGCCGCAGTTTCTTTCGAACCGAATTTCGCGATCCCGCCAAAATTTGATTTCCGTTCCGAATTGGATTTGATCGGAACCAAGGTCGCGATAGCCCAGTCAGGAAAGTCCGCCGTTCTCCTGGCGAGTCCCTTGCCCGCAAATCGAACAGGCTGGGCTGGTCAACTAAGCCGTGTCATGGATCGCGTCACAGTACTCAATCAACCCAGCATTCGCGGACGAATTAATATTGAATTGGCGAGCCGCGAAGTCCTGTTGGCGATCCCTGAAATGGATCCCGTGACGGTTGATCGAATTCTCGCAACGCGGTTACTTTTGGCCTTCGGCGAATCCGAGCACGTTCATGCGACTTGGTTGCTCGAACAAGGCTTCGTTGATTTGCCGCGGATGCGGACCATCGCGCGGTATGTGACAACAAGCGGCGACGTCTTTCACGCAGAGATTTTTGCTTATTTCACAGATCATCCATTGTTTGTAAGAAATTTCGTTGCCGTTGACGGAACCGCGACGGAACCACGTCAGTTATACTGGAAGGACCTGCGGGATCGACCGTTAACTTTTCCACTGACGGCTCTGTTCCTGCCGGCACAATGAAAATGGTGCGCCTGTTCAGGAATGGATTTTCGCGTTGCTTCAATTACCTGCGCCACTGAATTTTGGCTAACGGCATTCAAGGTCCCGAATTATTTCTGGACCGCGGATTTTCTCCCCTCGACGACGAAACAATTCCATGATTCCCAGCGGTAATAGCGTCTTAGCAATTGAATGGGACCGCACTGAGCTGCGGTACGTTTGGGCGAATCGTACGTCTCGTCGACCAGTGATTCGAGCGATGGGTCGAATCGCCGCAGAGGAATCGGTCGACAATTTAGTCCAAACCGAAGCTCTTTTGAGCGACTTAAAGAGTCAGCTTGGAATTAAAAAAGCCAGAGTCATCGTATGCCTATCGCGTTCGGACATCGACGAGTTCGAAGCTACGCTACCGCCGGCCGCGGACGATGAACTTGGCTTTCTCGTTGCCAACGAGGCCCACAAACACTTTCCCGCTGTGGCTGAAGAAGCCCAAATCGACTTTTTGACGATCGAGCAAAATCACGATCAGACTCGGCAAGTTTCGATCGTTGTTCTCCCTCAAGTTCGACACCACCAATTCGTTGCAAGCTGCGATCGCCAATCCTGGAAACTCTCCAGTATCCAGTTGCGGCACGTCGCGACAACTTGGTTGCTCGGCAAGCTCTTAGATTTATCTACGCTAAAGCGCAGCATCCTCCTCAGTCTCAGTCGTACTGACGCCGACTTGGTAATTTTGGAGCAAGATCAAATCGCCATGGTGCGTACGATTCATCTTTCCAACGAACTGGATTCCGGTTCGCTGGTGGAAAAATTGTCCGTTGAAATTCAACGCAGCTTGATGATCACCACCAAGCCCGACCACCAAGACGAGCTTGGCCAAGCTCAGGTGTATTTGTTTGGTCGCGCCGAAGAACAAGAACCGCTCCGCGATCAACTTGCCCAAGCCCTGAACTTGCCGGTCGAATTAATGGACCCGCTCGTTCCGTTCGCGATCTCGCGCCGCAAACTGCCCGAACAAGTCCATCAGTTCGCTGGCCTGTTGGGCTCGCTGCTGGACCAACCTCGGGCGCAAACGATTGACTTGCATACTCCCAAATGTGCGCGGAAGGCATCTGCCTGGCGAACCCGCGCCATCGTGTATGCCTCCGCAGCCACGATCTTGCTGTGCTTGGGAATTGGATGGGCCGCGAAAAATCTTTCCGAAGCCCGCCAAAGCAACGCGGCGCGGAAAAAAGATTTGACCAAGATTGAAAAACAATTCGACGATGTGCAAGCAAGTCTGAGCGTCGTGGATTATTACGACCAGTGGATCAAAGACGACGTCAGTTGGCTCGATGAATTACGTGAGCTTAGTCAGGATTTCCCCGAACGATCAAAAATTCAAGTCAAGTCAATGACCTTTTCCGCAGGCACCTCCAGTGACGGGATCGTCGCGATGAACATGCGTGCCAAAGACGATTCGGCCATCGCACAGCTTGAGCAAAACGTGCGCGACGAGACGCATCAGATCCGAATCAACCAGCTCAGTCAAAACGAATCCGACAAAGAATTTCCTTGGCAATTCGGTGCTACGGTTCTGGTCAAGCGCCGTGAGCGTGAGGAATATATCCAATCGACCATCGTTCCTGCGTCGCGCTCCACTCCCACCCCGCCTGCCAGCCAACCGGTTGTGACTCCTGATGCTAGGAGTAGTCAATGAAAATTGAACGACGCCAACTACTGCTCATCGTGTTTGGAATTGTCGTCGGCGGTTATCTCCTCAACTTGCTCGTAGACAGATATTATGTTCAGCCGATGGACGCCGAAGCTCGCTCGCTCGCAAACCTCGAAAAGAAAATTTCGGAGACTCGACTCAAAGTCAAACGGCTGTCGACGAAATTGCCTCGTCGCGAAGAATTGGAAAGCCGCGCGCTCCCGGCTGAACTGGAATTAGCCACGTCATCGTATCAGACTTGGCTCATCAATCTCGTTTCGTCGTTGGGACTTAGCAATCCAAACGTTGACTCGACGACCCCGGTTTCCGAAAAGGATGTCACGCGTCTGCAATTCAACATTCGCGGTAAAGCGAACTTAAAACAACTCACCCAGTTGTTGTTCGAATTCTACCGTTCCGGCAGTCTCCACAAGATTCGGCAAATTTCCTTGACGCCAACCGGCAGCAGCGATCACCTGGAAATGCAAATTTCCATCGAAGCGTTGTCGTTGCGGCGTTCGAAAAATGAGGCGGGTTTGTCCGCATTGACATCTGACCGACTGCGATTTGACAATGTGGCCGAATACGCAGCCATTGCCAAACGAAACTTGTTTGGCGAAGGCATCATTTCGGCGGGAATTCGCGCCGCGCGGCTCACCGCCGTCACTTCCGACCGCCAAGGAGTCTTTGAAGCATGGATTTCATTAGGCACCGACGCCAAAACGCTTTTTCTAAAAGCCGGCGACACGACGCAAATCGATTCCGTGGAAGTTATCGTGACGGAAATTCAAAACGACTCGATTAAATTAGAACTTGACGGCCAATCCGGCATGGTCGAAGTCGGCAAAAGCTTGGCCGATATCCAACCAACCCGCTGATCAATTGTAGGTGTCCTGATTTCGTCGTTCAGCCAATTTCTGATTCCGTAAAATACCATTCTGTATCACACGGTCTCGTGTCGGAATCAGTCGTCCGCGAAATCAAATTTTACCGTCGATTGACTGCGCAATCCGAAATCTCCAGAATGCAATCAAGTTTTAAAACCGCCCACGAATAATTCGTTTGCGGTATACATCTTGTTCGGAGACTTCCGATGGGGGAAATTGACCGAGTCATACAACTAATTGAAGAGTTTGGTGGGTCGGCCGTATGTGAGCCGGACATGTTTGTTGTCAACTTGGCGCGGACAAATATTGCCGATGGCGACTTATCGATGCTGCAGCCTCTGCGGCAAATCCATATTCTGTCCCTGTCCGAAACTGCGATCTCTGATGTTGGCCTTCGTCACCTTGAGCAACTATCCGTACTAGAATCATTGTCACTCGCGGAAACCAACGTTACGGCGGCGGGTATTGCTCGACTGCGGAACGCATTTCCTAATATTCGGATCAACACGGACCGTGGTTCGCAATTGCAAAGAAATCCGTTCACGGGTAAGCCGTTTGGAGAATCGACTTGATCCAAATGCCTGGATGTCGCAACTTCTGACCCACGGAGAACGTGTTTGGCAACGAGGTTCATTCGCCAATTAAGAATCCGTGCAGCATTGGTCGATCCGCCTCCGAACAAACGATTGAACCGATGCTAAATCTGCCGTATCGTGACGCCGAAAGACAACTTTGCATCCCAACCAACTACTACGCTCGGTTAATCTGGTCGTTTTGTACCATGCCTAGACTTGCGAACGGCCCCAGCTTTCGACTCGAATCCCTTGTTGGTAAGCATGTCGCCGAAATAGTTTCAGCGACTGACTCCACGAGCGACGACGTAATCGAGATGTTGTTTCTCCGCGTCACTGAAGACAGCGACTGGCACCGATTGTTTCTTGACGCTGGTATTGGATTCTGGGAGGCATGGTGCCAAGCAGACGCATTCGCAGACTATGAAGATCTACGAATGATTGACTTGACGGACCGCTGGAAGCTTGCAGGTGAAAAAATACTGGCGGCGGATTGCCTTGGCGGCAACTGGGATGGCTCAACTTTGTCAAGGTTTCTAATAGAATTGGGTACCGGTAGTTTGCATCTAAATTTCAGTGACTCGACGGATATGGACTCAGATTCGGTAATATCTTTCGACTCGACTACAAGAATTGGCACATAACAAGGCGCTCAACCCGATCGCCGGAACGGGTTTGATTTACAACCATAGCTAACGCCTGGCGGCGGGTTAGCTTGGTCGATATGCGGCTGAGGTTGCTTTCTTTCGTCCAATGATTCGACCGACTTCTTGCCGGCTGGCACCTAAAACCAATAGGGACCGGACCAGCAACTCCATCGAAACGGATACATCTGCCGATTCCATTTTTGCGACGCGCGATTGGCTCGATCCCAACTCGTTGGCCACATCGATTTGTGTCATCCGATGAGCGATCCGGTGATCCTTGAGGCTTTTTGCGAGGGCGAGTTTCATCTCGATCAATGCGGCTTCTTCATCGGACAGCCCCAGGAACTCCTTGGCCGTTCCCACTTTCCATCCAGATTTTTTCAGACGTTCTGCTTTGGCTTTCTTCATCCTTCGCACCTTATTCGACGTTATCGTATGCCCTCAGTCGTACCTTGCACGTGTCGATTATTTTCTTTGGCGTGGTGGGTGTCCTTTTGGCGAATACTTCCATGATGACGACCGCATCCAAATCAATTCGATACATGATTCGCCAATTCTGGTCCCTGTCGCGGACGCGCAGCTCATGGCATCGTGGGCCGATCGACGGCACCGGTCGCGAATGCGGCATCCCGATGTGATCACCTAGTTGCAATCTCCGCAGCAAGGTCCCGGCTTCGATTCGTGCTTTCGTCGAAAACGGCGGTGTTTTAATCTGGCCTTCCAGCCACACGAGTGGTTTAGCGTCGCCATTCATGTAATCGACTATATGTCAGATCTGACATTGTGTCAACTTTAGGAAATACATTTACTTGCCGCAGAATTGCCCATAGAATCAATCCGAAAGAAATAAGGGGACATTCTACTTTACTGGGGTGGTTTGAGCCGTTATGATTCGGGGATGGGACGAACGGCGCGAGCTTCGAGAGGGGGTTACATTTACCACGTGTTTAACCGTGGGAATGGTCGGCAGGACGTATTTCACAAAGACGACGACTTTGCGGCCTTTGTGAATCTGATGCGCGAATCTCACGATCGGATCGCGATGCGGTTGACGGGCTATTGCTTGATGGCCAACCACTTCCATTTGTTGCTGTGGCCGCACAAGGACGGCGACCTAAGCCGCTGGATGCAGTGGCTAATGACAGCCCATGTTCGCAGGTATCATCGGCACTATCACGGCAGCGGACACGTTTGGCAAGGACGTTTCAAAGCTTTTCCGGTTCAGGACGATGAACATTACTTGACCGTGTTGCGTTACGTCGAGCGAAACCCCTTGCGAGCGACTCTGGTGGATCGGAGCCAGGACTGGGAGTGGTCCAGCTTGAAGCCCACCGCACGAAGCGCTCCCGAAGGATTATTGCACTCCGGACCGCTACCCAAAGGGAACGGTTGGACGAATTATGTGAACGGGATTGAAACGGAGGGGGAACTTCAGTCCCTCCGCAACAGCCTCTTGCGCGGAGCGCCTTTTGGGGCGGCAGCGTGGCAAAAGAAAACGGCCAAATATCTCAGCCTTGAATCCAGCCTTCGTCCCCGAGGCCGACCAAAAAAGTAGAATGTCCCCTTATTTGCCCGTGCGGCAATTGTGAAACCGCAAGAACGGT
>JANMEB010000012.1:0-3170 GCA_031376585.1 Planctomycetota bacterium
CTTGGTTGGAAGAGCTGGCTAGCCAAACGATCGAGGAGAATGTCGACAAAAACGATTCGCGTCGCCTCCTCAAAAGCCAAGCTGTAGAGTTACTAAAGCAAATCAACGCCGAATCCGAGAAATAGTAAGTGTCCGGAATTCACCAATCCTGCAATCGCCAGTTAATTGTTGCCGTAGTGAATTCGATGTTGCAATAGCCGTAGCCCCCAGCGAGCTTGTCTCGTTGGTGCTGAAGATTCGCAAGCTAACCGCGGACGGCGAGCCAAGCGGAGACCCCAGCGAGCTTGTCTCGTTGGTGAATGAGACTTTCGGCTAAGCGCATCACTGGGCGAACTCACGCAACCAAATCTGATTCACCACACGAGACAAGCTCGCGGGGGTCTGAGGACGTGGCGTGTTGCTTGTTGATTAGCTTGTTAATCTTTCGTTCCAACGAGGCAAGCTCGTTGGGGACGGTGAGAGATGTCAATCTGATAAGCTTGTTAATCTTTCATTCCAACGAGGCAAGCTCGTTGGGGACGGTGAGTGATGTCAATCTGATTAGCTTGTTAATCTTGCGTTCCATCGGGACGAGCCCGCTGGGAACGCCAGAAATGTTAGGTCAACGTACCGGACGCGAAGTCATCGTAAAGACTGCGGAAGAGGTCGCGAATGTTGCCGCGATGTCGTGCGAAAGCAGAGGCGAGGGTCGCGGCATCTAAATCAGAAAGGCCTAATTCCCGCAAAAGATCGCGAGCCAAATCCAACGACGCCGTACATTTGACCCAATTCGGCAATAGGCAACGGCGATGTACGGTCACTACCAAGCCGCATCGTCGGCGAGTTCGCCAAACTAATTTCCACCACAGGGGTCGCGGAAGTTGTTCGGCGCTGTCGAGCAAGATGATTTGGTTGGGTTCGATCCTCGCTAACAAATCCTGAACAAGTGCTGCGCTGGCACGTGCAAGCACTGGTTTGAAACCCAAATCACGCAGCTTTAGCGAAAGTTCATTTAGAAGTGTCGTTTTGCCGGTTCCTTGAGCTCCGACGATTGCGGCGCGGAAGTTCAGCGCGGCAAGCCGGTTCAACTGCTCGGGCCACTGGCCAGCCGGGAATCGGAAAGCAAGAGAGTCGGTCCGAAACGTCGCAAATGGATTGTCTTTGGCCGGGACGGCAACCGAATTCTGGCTCGGTGCGATCACTGGACGTCCTTTGCATCAGCAGACAAGACGACTTCCTTGCCGTTGGGGGCAATCACGATGTTTACGGATTCGGATTCGCGGCGCGGCAGCACGATGACTTCTATGGCCCAGATTAGCGAAATGAGCTTTCCGGAAAAACTATACGGTCCCTCCGGTGCCGTGAACTCAAATTTACTTTGGCCAGTGGCCAGAGTTGTAGGAATATTTTGCTGATCGACAATGGTCACATCTCGGTCTCCCTTGCCTTGGGTGTACCAAATCAGCCGAACTTCAGTCCCTTCGATTGGATCGGGCAATTCCGACCAGCGAATCAGGCCGGCAATTTTCTCGCCGCTGTCAAATGCCGTTCGGTTATTTTCAAATTCGATGGCAATCATGTTCGTTGGATCGGTTTTACGCAAAATTCAAATATTTCGTCAATGTCCGGCCACCAAGGAATTGTGCCGCGAAGGCGGATCTGCCAAAGGATCTTGTTCTTATCTCCGTGCAGCGTATGCATTGTCTCCCGCGGGATTTGAATGGTCTGAGTGCCGAATTGAATCTCATTCGAGGCTTCGCTTTCTACCAGTGGAATCGACATGAACACGGATTTATCTGTGTAAGTCGATGTGCCGCGAGTGTAAGTCGCTTGCTCGGTTCCTTCGATCCAAAGTTTTAGTCGTCGAATGCGGCCGGTGCGACCGTAAAGCTGCCAAGCCACATCGATGGATTCGCCAAGCGGGACCGCGCCGTTACTGAGTGCGACTTCGACACGCGGATTGGTCATCGCCATCAAGGTGTAAAATGTGCCAACAATTAAGCCGAGGCCGGCGGCCACAAATGGAATGAGAAACAAAATCAAGAATATTTGGGGTACTCTTATTACTTGGACCAAGAACACGGAAACGATTCCGTTCCAGAACAACATGAAAAAACTAATGACTACGAACTTGGCGAAGCGAGAGATGGTTGGCTTTAGCTTTTGTGGACCTTCGAATCGTGCGTCGTCGTCGACGAACGAAATCGCCTCGCCGGACTGCGATTTAATATTGGCCATCCCACTAATCGACTTGTTGGAAATTCGATATCCAAAGATTGTTGCGAACACAATTCCGCCGCCAACGATGACGAAGACGAGCGGAATCAGGCCAAACAGGATCGACCAACCGAGATTCCGATTTAACACCGCTTGATCTGGGCGCTGTGGGTTGTAGTAACAAACTGTGTTTGACCCAACGGGATACCGTTCGATGATTTCCTTGGCCCAGCGATGACTGCCCGAAATTTTCATGAATCCATAGCGTGTGCTTTCCAGATCTTTGCCGTCCATGGGAAAGCGATAGCGTAACTCTGGTGAATATGTGTCGCCGTCGGAATCGCGATTCGTTTTGACTTCGCTGGCTAAAATAACGCACGGGGCCTCGGGCCAGTTCCGGGCCGAAAACGCTTGAAGCATCGGCCCCACAAAAAGCCCCCAAAACGTTCCTAGGCCGACGAGCAAGAAAATAGAGCCAAACACAATCATGAACGGTTTGGTACAACCGTGGAGTTTCGAGGGATCCGAAATGGGTTTGGTGTTCATGCGTTAAATTGTGAATGTGACGTTACGATCCGGCCGTATTGCCCTCGTAGCAAAACCAACCGCGCCGAATTGAGAATTGTTCACATTGCGGACATTACTCGTGCTCATTCGCACGGTGTTTCTTGTCGTGCACCAAGTTCCATCGGTTTCCAAAAGAACTAATGTAATGGTCAGCGGCCGAAAAACAATTCCTTTGATTCAGATTTCCAGTTGCTTACTTGGGTAGAAATTTTTGGCGCACAAATTGCATTCATTGCAGATGTTATGCGGAGGGAAAAGCAATGTTAACACCGACCTCGCAATGGTTTAAAACGCGTGAGGTAATCATTCGTTGTGCCCAGCGGCGCATGCTGGCGACTTTGAGCATTCCTAGCGGGGCGCAAGCCGTGGTGGCGTTTGCTCATGGCAGCGGCAGCGGCCGGTTCAGC
>JANMEB010000018.1:0-1609 GCA_031376585.1 Planctomycetota bacterium
TCGCGGCCAGCAATCAAGTTTCAATCCACGTATTGGTCTTGGGAATAGCGATCGGTTTATTGTCGATTCCGATCGCCGGAGCCGCACATTGTGATCGAGGCTGGCCTCGTAATACGGCGTATACAATCGTCGGCGTTTTAACCGTGATGGTTGTTCTCATGGCGACTTCCGTTGTTTCGGGACTACGCGATGGCTCCGGATTGAACCCGGAACGAACGGTATCCATCCAAGATTTTTCGATCGGCGTTGGCGAATATGCGAAGTTAGACGATGCTCAGCGGGAAGTCGCAAAGCAGGAGCTAAAGGCCCGATATGCGGAACATCGACAACGATTTCGCGAATGGGACGAAGCCATGTCAAAACACTGGGTAATCAAGCTGTTTGGTACTTATTCGACGTGCATGCTCATCTCCCAATTCGTGATCATGGGCCTGCAAAGCACTCGCGTCCGCTTGTAGGATAAGTATCAGTTTCGAAACGGCCCCGTAGCCGACTATCTTGGTTCCTCATTGTGCGACGTCAAAACGATACGTGAACGAAACTTTCGAGGACAACCGAATTAGTGCTTGGCACGCCAAATCGCATGGCCTGTTAGAGTTAGAGAACTGGCCGCAACTCACGGCAATAACTGATCAGTGGCTAGCCGCGACGCCGACGAACGCGTATGCGCAGTACTACGCAGGATTGGCCGCGATGGGATTGGACGATTCAAATCGCATGGCGACGCACGCCAGATACTTGCTTGAAAACGAGCCTGAGTGGTTATTATCTCATGAATTGGCCTGCCGTTATTGGTTGATTCGGCAGCGACTTAGCTACGGGCTGTACCACGCTCAAAAGATGATTGAGATCGATCCGGAATATCCGTGGGGGTATTACTTCGCATCAGTGTGTGTTTTTACGGAAAAGTCGGTAGCGAACGCGAAGGCATATATTCTTCTTGCTCGCAAACTTGAGCCAAACAACGCGTCGATTGCCCAATGGCAATTGCGGATTGAACTTGCTCAAGCACAAACGGCCGAAGAATTACGACGATTGGAAACAGAATATTTTGCCGTGCTTCGACTTGATCCGGAACTGGCAACAAGTCACGAAATCTTGGGAGACCTTTATCTAAATGAATACGTGAACCCGCGTCGAGCTGTGGAATGCTACCGGGCCTCATTGAATCTTGATCCAACGGATGTCGATTGCCAACGAAAGTTTACTGGTGCATTCAAAAGGTCAAACATCTTTTTCCGGACACTATTCGGTCATCAGTTTTTCTTGACAAGGATTCGCGAATTTTTGAATGTCAGACTTGCCACCGCGATTCCGGCATTGCTTTGGGCCATTCTGGTAACGGTGACTACGCCATATGGAGTGTTCCTGTTCCTTGGTTATTTGGTTTCCAGCATCTTGTTCCTATCGATACCGGCGGCTTTGACGGAAGCATTCTGCTTTCCGGACGTCTTGCAGTCTGCGCAACTAGCTCGCTGGCGAATTGGTCGATTGTCGACTCGGCGGTTTCCTTTTTGGTCGCGGTGTGCAATTGTCGTCATTGCTTCCGCTGCCTATTGGAGCGGTTTGCTGTGGGTGATCGTTCTCTGTTGGAGAACGGGCATTATCG
>JANMEB010000047.1:0-4262 GCA_031376585.1 Planctomycetota bacterium
CTTGCAAGCCCATCGAGGCGGCCAATTCATTTGCCCGCGCAACGACTTCCGCGTCCATGCGCAGCGAGCGGTTGATCATAAACGGCAGCAAAATATTCTCCAGAACCGAAAGATACTCAATCAGTTCGAATTGCTGAAAGATGAAACCGATCGAGCCAGCCCGAAAATCGCGCCGTTGTGCGTCTGAGAGCGCCGAGACTTGGCGGCTGGCGACTTCGACGGTTCCGGATTGCGGGACCGAGATTCCCGAGATTAAGTTCAGCAGCGTTGTCTTGCCGCTGCCGCTGGGTCCAACCACAGCGACTCGTTCACCTGCGGCGACTTCGAGTCGGTCGACCGACAGCCTAAAGTCCGTTTTGGGATACTCGAATTGTAATTGCCGGATTTCGATCACTTTGGCCTTTCGGGGTAGTGAATCTTCGGGGGAGTTTCCCAGGAATGGCAAGGGTTGTTCCGTTCCCGCTCAAGATCGACTTCTAACCTAAAATCGCTGCGCGATACACATGACAATTAACGAGGCAGCCAAATGCCGAACTTGGGCCCTTCGCCCGCCTCGTCGATTGTCCGTGACAATCGTTTCTGGCGGGTAGTAATTAAGCGGCACATTTAGAGTGGCAATAGTTCGTTGACTTCGCAACGACGGGCCCGCGATTCGCAATCGGGGCTCATTTAGCCCGGTTTGGGGATGCCGCACGCCGACGTGTCAAACATGCGGTTTGATCGTCCGCTCTTGTCGCACCGGAAAATCAAGAAAATTCTTGGCACGCTTATTGCCCCCCCCCCGCTCGTACTAGAATCCGTCAATCGAGTGGTGAGTGTTTGCGTCGATAATCGATATCTAGCCATGGCACAAAGCAGTTGGGTCGTCGTCGCGATGTTTAGATTCGGGGCTGGCATGCTCTTAGCCGTGTCGGCGTCGCTGAAGCTTTTCTCCGTTCTCTCCGATCCTTTCGCAGATCTCCGACTCGGATTTGCCTTTTCCATTCTTTGGTTGGCGATCGTTGTCGAATTCGCGGCGGTGGCGATCAACGTCGGTTCGCGCCGATTCGGCGTGTTCTGGTGGTCGCACATTGTGCTTTTTTTGGTCCTCTTCTTCGTCGCGTCAGTAAAAACTGCGCTGGGACATGCCGACTGTGGGTGCGTCGGCCCGTTGTCGGTCCCACCTTGGATGATGGCGCTGGTCGATGGCCTTGTCGTTGTGGCGATCTTTTGGTCATTGCAATTTCCAACGTTGGTGGCTGACATTCGAGCGTCATTCCGTGATGGAATGAGCTATGTATCTGGCCGGCGCGGGGCGTTGGCTGGGTTAATGGTTGCGGGCGGTTTGGTCTTGGCAGTGTGCGTTTTTTGCGAAACGTCCGATAGTCCGATCGCTTATTCTCTGCGAGGAATTACGATCAAACACCCGCGTGTGCGAGTTGGAGATATTCCGATCGACGGGGCGCGGCTAGTCGATGTCCAGATTCGCAATCCGCTTCCCGAATCGATCCGCATCCTGGGTGGGTCCAGCTCGTGCCGGTGCGTGAAGCTGGCGGAACGAGTCACCGCATTGAAACCGAATGGCGAAACGACGATCCGTTTCCAGGTTTCCGGAAGGCAACTTGGAGCGTACCGCCAGCGGTACATCCTTTACCTAAATTCACCCTTGCAAGCGTACGTGAACGTGACATTTGTTGGGGACGTGAGGTGCGAGCCGGTCCATGCGGTGACCGCTGGCGTCCCATTGGTTCTGTTGTTTTCGAGCGTTTTGGTCGTATTCCCGTTAGGTTTTCTTTTCTAAGGAGATGCAGAATGTCGTCATTTGTGAAAAGCTTTTCGAGGACGATCGGGCTGTTGTTGATCGCTGTTTCCGGAATCGTATCCGCCCAGGCGTATGCGGATAGCCGGGTTGTATGGATTTGTTTCTTGGACGATGCGACGCTGAACCTGTGTAATGCATCGCCAACTTGTCCAAATGACCGACCGACGTGCACATATCTAACCTCACACGGGGGTGGATCGGAATGGTGTTCGTGCCAGTGAGGATTGGTAAAGGTATTTAATGGCAGCATCGCCCGAACCGACGCGAGTTAGAGTAATGATTGCAAGTGTTTTTGCGTGTATTGTCCACTTCGGCTTTAGCGTCGCCAATCGCCTTTTTCTTGGTGGGATTGCGATTCTACTGGTAGCGGCCCTGGGAATCGGATGTGGGGCTCCGCCGAGTACCGATCGGGCAAACGCGGAATTGCAAAGCGCTGCCCGCGACGAATGGGCTCCGCTGGTTCAGTTCCTGAAGTCTGGGGTTCTGTGCGAATCGCGTGATCCTGCGGGCGGTTCCTTGGCGTACGCGGCGGGGCATTGCGTATTGCTTGAGCCCACTTTTACGGATTCCGACGAGCGCCTTATTTTTGCCGCAAACGATCGCTACGAGTTCTGCGTTAAACAAAAAAAAGGTGAGAGCAGGTGGGAGTTATTGGAAATGAACCCGCGCGACGCCTCCCCTAAGGAATGGACCCGTACACGGGAGATTATAGATAGCACTGCCGCCAAGATCTCTTGCAAGTCGCTGGACGTAGCGCTTATCGCAAACACCACGCTTAGTTTGATCGACCTTGTGACGGATGAAGAAACAACGCTAACGGGTCGCGGCGACGTTATTTACGACGGAGTTTCATGTAGAGCGTTCGAGTTTTATTATCCGAAATTTGACATTTCGACGCCCGTCAAACAAAAACGCATCCCCATCGAAGGAACGATTTGGGTAGATCCGGCGAAACGGTGGGTGCTGCGCGGCTTTGAATGGAGTGTCGCCGATGGCAGTTCCGATTTCGTTGTGCGCTGCCGGAATTGGGATTTTCGGGAGTTTGAAGGGCAACTGCTTCCATACGCAATGGATCTTTCTGAGGGAGTGCTACCTCATAAATCAATCGCAACGGTTCAGTTCAATTATTCCCGTTCGTTCGATCCGGCGCGATGTTATTTGAGGCATTACGGTCTGGAGGAGCCGATTTCTCAACAAGCGGGAAGGTGGCCTCTTTGGTGGACGCTTCTCATCGCAGGAGCAGCGGCGTTGATTATCAGCTCGCTTTTCGGAATATACTTGAGGCGGAGAGGGACATTGACGGGCAGCTGAGCCGCGTTGGGGTCGAACGAAAACATTTAATGGTGAGGAGCCAGATGTGAAGCGAATCGGTCGGCAGGTGGTGCTCGCGACTGCGGGGATGGGATTCGGTTGTGTCGTATTGGGTTACTTGTTGTTGCATGCGCCAATGGCCGGCGCTGATGTCTCGCTTAATTGGCTCGATCGAGCGGATCAGCTGATGCCCGCCGTACAACAGAAGAACACGATCCGATTGAGGTTGAGCAATCACAGTTCGTCCCCCGCTCGGATCGTGGGTACAAACGCGTGCTGAGGTCAACAGTGTGATTTCGGGGCCGGTCAGGTCCCAATAGACATTCCGGCCAACGGGGCTGTTGAGTTTGACTTGAATTACTGGCCTGCAGAGGCTGGGGTGTTCGAGCAATTCGTCGAGTTTTATGTGGCTTCCGGCGGCCAGCTCCTGACAAAACGATTCAGCTACCACGGTACGGCGATCATTGCAGCAGAATTAGATTCAGCGATCGACGACGCGAAGAGATGACGGTTTAACCGGGCGATTTCGCGATGAGACTTATGGGATTTGAGATTGGACAGCGTCGTGCATGGTCAAGGGGTCGAAGATGAATTGCAAACAAAAAATGGATTGGCGGAAAGCCATTGCCCACGCTAAGGCGTTCACACTGGTCGAGTTGCTGGTCGTGATCGGGATCATCTCGGTCCTCTTGGGGCTCTTGTTGCCGGCAGTACAACAGGTGCGGGAAGCGGCGCGGGGTGTGACTTGCCGAAATCATTTGCGGCAATTGGGACTGGCGGCAATGAATTACGAGAACACATTCGAATACTTGCCCGGACCTTGGTTTAATGCACCGCCCGATACGGCGGCGTATACGTCGGATCGCGGGTTGTTTGTTCAACTGCTGCCATATCTTGAGCAACAAAATCGGTACGACCGGCTACGGACGGCAGCGACGACGTTTGATCTGGCAAACCAAAGCGTTCTCGCCGAGCCGCTGCCGATCCTGACTTGCCCGTCGTCAGCGAAGAATCCAACCTTGCTCACCGATATCGCCGGACTCTTTTCCGGCCCGGCGATTGGTGGGCTCAATTCCGTGACGTGCGACTACATTGGCTGCGGCGGATATACGCCATCATCACCGATCGATCCGGCACTGACCGACGGGGC
>JANMEB010000090.1:0-1754 GCA_031376585.1 Planctomycetota bacterium
AGCGATCTGGAGGTTGACCATGTCATAGGCATTTCCGCCCTCGATGTAGGGTAACAAGCGACCGTGAATCGACCAGGAACCATTGTTCCCTGCCAACACGGTTCCGGGCGTGATTTTAAAACTCGACGGAAAGTGCTCGAACGTGGTGAAATAGTTTTGGGTCGCCAGCGCCACTTGCCGTAAATTGTTTTGGCAACTGGTACGTCGGGCCGCTTCGCGAACGCTTTGAATTGCGGGAAAGAGCAACGCCATCAAGATCCCAATGACGGCGATCACCACCAACAATTCAATTAATGTAAAACCACGTGCCGGTCGGCTGTTCATTTCATTTGCTCCGTGGAAACCAATCAATGCCCTGCGTTTTTTATTGTACTTAGCCGGAACCCGAGTGAAAAGCTCCGATTCGAACACTTTTGTATTGCCGCACACGACGTCAGTTTGAATTCTGAACTTCGGCTGCGTCCAGCAAGGAAACGCTATCGCCAACGCAAATCCTTCCGGACTGATGAACCCGTGCGGTGAGGCCGCCGTGACCACGCATGGCGTTGTAGCCGCCGGGTCCGAGATTTTCTTCCATGCGGCGACACGGGGCGCAATCTCCCGTTCCGAATAAGATCGCCGTGCCGATTTGAAAGTACTGATTCTTGAGCGATTGCAGATTGATTCCCGACACGACGATGTTTCGTCGCAACAAGCCCGGGTCAATTGAATCCCTTCCAAGAATACTGGCCATCGCTTGAAGATGTTCGAATTGGATCAAGGTAACTTGACGTGACTTGCCCGCGCCGCCGTCAAACCGATCACCGGACAATCCGCGCTGCTGGTCTACTTCGATTTCGCGCACGACGATCAGGGGTTCGATGCGCGCGGGTCTAACGCCAATCCAGCGGACTCGTCCGATTTGCGGGATCGATGACAGCAGGTCTTGAAATTCCATAAAATTCGCATCGCGATCTTTGTTTAACCGGACCGCTTCGGGCCGCGCGACGAACTCGCAGCGCCCCGCAGCCGGGAGGTTAAACGGGCAACAGAAGATTGAACTGCAGGTTACTCGGACCACACGGATAACGAACGAAATTGGAAGCTGTGATTATTGTTGCCGATCCGCGCCAACCGTGATATCCGTGGTTATTTTTCCCGATAGTTAGCCGTTATTTTCGCTACTTGCCAGTCGTGATTGACTGTGCCATATTGCGGTTTGAATCTGACAGCGCTAGCGCGGGTGTGATGGTGTTTCGCGTTTTGGCCGCTTCATCGAAACGCCCCCGCAAGCGCTTTTTTCATTGACCGAATACCGTAGCGCGGGGTGCACTCATGGGAAAGAACAACGTCGATTCGATTCGCAATATTGTCTTGTGCGGCCATGGTTCGTCAGGCAAAACGACCATCGCCGACAATTTTCTGGCGCTGACCAAGACCGTCAGTGTGCTGCCGAGCGTCGACACCGGCACGAGCTTGTGCGATTTTGATCCGGAAGAAAAACAACACAAGTACACGATCGAATGTGCGTCGATCCATTTTGATTACAACGAGAAGACGTTCAATCTGATCGACACGCCTGGCTATCCGGACTTTATTGGACAGACGATCTGTGGCTTGCACGCGGTCGAGACCGCACTCATCGTGATCAACGCGCATTCGGGAATCGAAGTCAACACGCGGCGAGTGTTTGACGAGGCCGGAAAGCTCGGCTTGGGCCGGATGATCGTCATCAACAAAATGGACGACGACAACATCAACTTTGAAAATCTGCT
>JANMEB010000145.1:0-1202 GCA_031376585.1 Planctomycetota bacterium
TCAAACTTCGCGTCTCCAAATCTTATTTTGGATACCGCCCCGGTCAGTTCCCAGCCAAGCAATTGGTGCCGCGCCCAATTTCCAAAGCCTATCTATCGGACAGTCCCGGCATCGAAACGAAAATCGCCGCCCTCGACATGATCATCGCGGAGACGACGAAGGCATCGGATCATCCTTGGGATAAAGCCCTCGCGTTTCACCAATGGGTGTTCGACAACATTCGCGGGGTGCCCGGCGATTACACCAGCGTCAAACGAGCACTCGAAACTCGATCGGGTGATTGCGAAGAGCGCGCTGGCGTTTTCATCGCGCTGTGTCGGGCCGCCGGAATTCCCGCGCGACTCGTTTGGGTTCCCAATCATGCTTGGGCTGAATTCATGTTGATTGACGAGTCGGATCGACCGCATTGGATTCCCGCACACACTGCTGCCTACTCTTGGTTCGGTTGGACTGGTGCGCACGAAATCGTCTTGCAAAAAGGAGATCACATTCTCCAGGCCGGACCTGACAAAAAGGTGCGCCTCCTTTTGGATTGGTGGCGCTGCGGCGGCGGCAAACCGAAAATCAAATTCACCGCGTCGGTCGAACCACTTGCCCCGGACAACGATCCGAAACAAGATTGCGGACCCGGCGCACGCACAAAACACGAGGATGGCCGCTGGTCCTTGGTTGGTTCTCGGACAGACAACAAACTTTTGCGATCCTAAATTCTTATTTCCATTGCCGGAAGCCATTGATTCGTAAGCTACAATTGACACAATTAATCATTCGCCGTACGAACGCCCGATAACTTACTAGACGTTGTCGCGATAACCTACTAGGAAAAGTTCCGTGCTAGCATTCCTTACAAGACTCGTTGCGTTGACGGCCTTCGTTGCGCACGTATTGTTGGGATGCTGCTCACATCACGGACATGCGTCATTGCGTCAAGGCTGTTGCGGTGAATATTCCAAATCAGGAATTGGACGGAACGTCAATCTTGGCAAAGTTCATGGAACCCAAGATTGCCGTCACTGCTCAGATAACGGTTTGGACTCGCCCGAGTCAGACGCTGAATCTATCTGCCCCATAGATCAAACCTTGCCCGTCGATCAATGCGACCATGGACGGTGCATCTACAACCTCACAGTCGGCACGTCGATTCCCGAAGCGTCTACATTCGTCGTCGACCTATTGTTTCTTTCGGACTCGCCCAAATTGCT
>JANMEB010000184.1:0-3670 GCA_031376585.1 Planctomycetota bacterium
GATGGTCGGCAATTTATCTTGGCAGGAAGCAAGCTGGCGATTTGGTCGCTTGTTGGCGATGAGCCCGAACACACAATGCTCGACCTTATCGACTTGAATAAGAAACAATCCTTTCGGGCACTCGCCGTCTCTCCCAACGGAGAATGGTTCGCCGCCGGCGACTCCGAGGGGATGATACGAATTTGGAACATCTCGGATCGAAAGGAGTTGATTTCAAAAAAACTTTATTCTAATGACATAACTCAAATCGCAATCTCACCGGACTCAATGGAAATCGCAACGACAACTTACGCCGATGAAGTAACAATTTGGAGCGCAACCAAGTTAGAACAAAAGAACCGTTTCAAGGTGGAGACGAATGGTCTCAAGCGAATATTGTATATGTCGCAAAAATTGTTAGCGGCTTCTGGAGAGACGACGACGAGCTGGGATGTAAGTACAGGCAAGCGAGTACAAACGCTTTCCCCTGGTCGTTATAATAATGTTCTGGCAAAATCATCTGACGGCACGAGGTTTGTTTTTGGTGACGACGTAGGGTTGCGACTGTGGGACGTCGATGGTTCAAAAATTGAAGCGACGTTGCTGGGTGGATTTGCGACGAACGAACTGGTTGAATTTTCACCCGACGGAAAAATGCTCGTCACAGCCAATGGCGACAAACTACGACGGTGGGATATCGAGACCAAACAAGTCGTGCAAGTGATCGACGTTGCCGGCCCGGCCATCGTGGGCTTGGGTTGGATGCCCGAGACCCAGTTGTTGCTAGTGACTTCTGAGGATGGGCGCACTCGTATCTGGGGAACGCCGTCGTCTGGCGAGCCGCTGGGATTGCAGCCGATGCATGGTGAAGTCGCAATGCCCGACAGTGATTCGCGCGAACCTGCGACGCCGCCGCAGTTGCTGCATGCGATTGACTTGCGGACTTTCCCGAGATTGCCAGGCAGTGTTCCGAAACTGGATGAAGAGACCATGATCGAGTACACGGCTCCCGTGAATCAAGACGAAGCCAAACTGTACTACCGCTATTACCTTGGGCAAAGCGGTTGGATCGAATTGCCCGGCAATGTGAATACTCCTGACTACTTGGACTTCCGAAAGAATGGGTTCAAGCTCTGGGCGTCGATCCAAAAGACTGGTGACTCAGAATCAAATATCAACCTTGTCAATTCAGGAAATTTCGATCCGCGTTGGGCACCCAGGTTCGACGCAGCGCCGGTCGAGGTTGTTTACGAAAGTGACTCGACGGTGACCTACCAAACCAAAGCGGATTTGATCGACATTGAGGCGACGTTGCTCCGAAAAATGCGCGAGGCTGGCTGGACGGCATATTCAAGACTCCACTCGTCCCATGACGAAACTCCCGACGCACGCGATTTGGAATTTCTGTACAACAGTTCCGTTCTGCGAGTCACGATTGGCAAGGTTCCCAACGATCCATCGAGCTACCACATTCAGTATTCGATGTTTCCAATGACCAATTCAATTCCTGTTCCTCAAGATTCTGGCTTCATTGAGTTCGACGGATCTTCAGAGCCAAACCTCGTCGCGACGACCTCAATGAACTTGGAGCAGACTCGCGATTTTTACGACAAGGAATTGATAGCCCAAGGCTGGCTCATTCGTGAAATTGGCCGCAGCGTCAAAGATGATTACAACTGGCTCCCGTATATTCGCGGCCAACAGGATTTGACCATTGGACTTGAAAGTAGAGCCGACGGGCGGACTCTCGTTCGGGTTGGCGAAGGCCTAGAGAATTCATCGTGGCAACTTGCCAAACCGAAACCAACCGCTGAGCCGGCGCCGGCCACAGTCGGTATTGAAGCGACAGATTTTCCGATCCTGAACCAGTCGAAGTTCGCCGAATTCGACGCGAACGACAAGAGCCTAAAATTTCAAATGGATGCCACGCCTTTGTTGAATGTCGCGGATCAATACACGAAGGAGCTTGAGTCCAAAGGCTGGACAACGGACGTTGGCGTTAAAGCTGACGACTATGTGTTCTTGACCTTTACCAAATCTGGCGTCGAAATAGCGCTGCGCGCCCGATTGAAAGACGAAAACGCAATGATCAATATCCAAGGCGACGGATTGCTCTGGAACAACTTATTGCCAGGCGGCAAGCAAGTAATCTCCTACGAAACCTGGCTTCGTCTCCACAGCCATCCCGCCAATTTGGATTTACTTGATGAATACGAAACCGAAATGCGATCCATCTCAACTGGGCCGAAGTAGTTTAATGACGAATTCAATCCGGCAGAAGAATCTGGCGATTACAGCACGCCATGAGACCTTAAGACATTTGTTTCCGATTACATTTAGTATCCAAGCGAGAGACTTTCGCGCCCGGTCATGTCAGGCAAAAGTTCTGTCTCCATTGGTCAAATAATGTCTGACACTGAATCGAGCGAGCGATCGAAACGTCCAGCTCCTTTGCCGCGGACGGTGTGGCTGATGAGCGGCGTGTCGTTCTTCGCCGACATTTCCAGCGAGATGGTGTATCCGCTGTTGCCTCTATTCGTCGTGGGCTCGCTCGGTTCAACCAAAACGCAGTTGGGTATCATCGAAGGATCGTCGGTACTGCTGGTTGCGTTAATGACGGCATTCGTTGGATTTCGCAGCGATCAGATGGGTAAGCGGGTGCCGTGGATTCGTTGGGGCTACGGTTTGCCAGTCATTGGCAAAATGGTAATCGCTTTAGCAAGCGCTTGGCCGCTGGTGCTTGGCGGCCGTCTCTTGGACCGGTTCGGCAAGGGACTGCGGGGCGCGCCGCGCGACGCACTCATTGCCGATGCCGTGACTCCAGATCAACGCGGCCGAGCGTTCGGTTTACACCGGGCGCTGGATACCAGCGGAGCGCTTCTTGGCGTGCTGCTTGCGGCGTTATTGTTGTGGTGGCTGACCGGAACACCATCAACAACGAATAGCGCGGAGGCGATAAACGCCGCCGTGCAAACGCCAGCGTGGGTCTATCGTGCCATCTTTGGCGTCGGTGCCGTACTTGGGTTTTTGTCGATGGCGCTTGCTTTTTTCGTGACTGAGTCGGATCCACAGACAGGAGACGTTGTCAGGACGGATGCGGAAACCACTGCGGCGACGGAGCTTGGAACGTCTAGAAACAACGGCGATCCGAACGGCGAAGTGCGTCGTCGATGGCTAGGATTGCCGAGCTCGTATTGGATAGTTCTCGGCGTGTTAACACTGTTTTCGCTCGCCAACAGCAGTGACGCATTTCTTTTGCTCCATGCAAGCGACCTAGGCTATTCGCCTTGGGTGGTTGTATTGATTTATGCGGTTTACAACGTGACCTACGCCGCCCTGGCGTATCCCGCGGGCGCATTGAGTGACCGCTTGGGTCGTTGGAAAATCATCGCACTTGGCTGGGCGATTTATGCATTTGTCTATGCGGGATTCGCATTCTTGCCCGCAACCCAGGCATGGGGATTGTGGCCGCTGATGGCGTTCTATGGCTTCTATATGGCGCTCACGGAAGGCGTCGGAAAAGCACTCATTTCCGATCACGCGCCGCGCGCTAGACGCGGGACAGCGATGGGAATCTTTTACGCTATCACGGGCTTGACGACGCTCGTGGCAAGTCTCCTAGCGGGTCTAGTGTGGGACCGCTTTGGTCCAACAGTCGCGTTTCTGATAGGCGCTGGCATCGCATTGATTG
>JANMEB010000208.1:0-4086 GCA_031376585.1 Planctomycetota bacterium
TCGAGGCCTTGGAATTTGTAGGTGAACGTCGAATGATCAAAGCCCAATTGGTGCAACATCGTGGCGTGTAAATCGTGAACTGAGGCGTGGCTTTCCGTGGCGTGATATCCGACTTCATCCGCGTCTGCATCAATCCATTGCGATCGTCCAGCATCGTAGCTTTGGTTGCAATCTCTGACGCCAGGCTTCTGTTTTCTTTTTTTAGTTCCGCTTCCATGCTTTATTCTCAATAGTCTAAAAGGTTTACGTGCTTTCCGATTTCCCCTTCGGACACAAGATTTCCTACAAGCCCTAGACGAGGATCACAGCGTCCACAATTCGAGTCCATTAATCCCGTCATTGGCCGAGAAGACCAAAAAGCTCGCATCGCCTTCGGTCAGAAATGTCGGGTTCGATCCTCCTGCACCAGCATTGATGTCGGAAACCAGCGCGGTCGTGCTCCCGAAGATGCCGCTCTTCCACAGCTCGCGGCCGGTCGTGCCGTCCGCCGCCGTGAAAAACAGGGTGCCATTCAGATTGAGTAGCCCTTGAGGAACTGAGCCAGTCGCGCCGGGGCGAATATCTTTTACCAGGACGGTCCCGGCGGCTGCGCCGTTGCTGCGATGTAGCTCGATCCCAGTGGCACCGTCGGTGGCCGCGAACATCAGCGTACCCCCCAAGTTGATCAGGAAACTTGGAGAAGACGACGCTGCTCCCGGATTAATATCCTTAATCAACGCCGTGCCCGCGGATGACCCGTTGCTCGTCCATAACTCGATGCCTGCCACGCCGTCATTGGCCGCGAACATCAGGTTTCCTTTGAGGTTGGTCAATTGAGTTGGATTGGAACTCAACGGACCCACTCGGATATCCTTAACCAGAACCGTATTGGCCAAAGTCCCCGTGCTCTTCCACAATTCAATACCGCTCGTTCCATCGTTGGCGCTGAAGAACAATATCCCTTTGACATTTGCAAAGTTACTCAGTGCCGAGCTTGCCGCTCCTGGCTGAATGTCCTTGATCAGCACGGTCCCGGCGGCCGTCCCGTCGCTCTGCCATAACTCGCTACCAGTTGCTCCATTGTTAGCGGTGAAGAACAACTTTCCCTTGACGTTCGTCAAGCTGCCAGGATTGGAATCGTCGACGCCGACACGGATGTCTTTGACCAGCACGGTTCCGGCCGCCGTCCCATTGCTTTTCCAAAGCTCAAATCCTTCGGCGGCTGTCTGCGCCATGAAAAACAGGATGCCATTTACATTGGCAAAGCGGTCCGGTTTGGAAGCGACTGAACCCACGACGATATCTTTTACCAGCGTGGTCCCGGCGGAACTTCCATCGCTCTTCCAGAGTTCGGCGCCTGCTATGCCGTTGCTGGCTGTAAAATAAAGTCTCCCGCCGACATTCGTCAGGTTGGTGGGGAACGAACCAGTAGCTCCAGGGCGAATGTCTTCGACTAGCGCAGTGCCGCCGAGCGTACCGTCGGTTTTCCAAAGTTCCTTTCCTTCGGTCGCTCTGGTGGCGACAAAGAAAATGATTCCGTTCACATTGGTGAAATTGCTCGGGCTGGACGCGCCGGAGCCGGAGACGATTTCGATCAAGGCCGGCGCGCTTGGGGGTGTTGAAGGCGACACACCTAAACCGGCAACCCCGGCTCCGGGAAGTCCCGCGCCTGATACTCCGATACCCAATACACCCGGCCCATTGATTGGGCTCAACGCCACACCCGGCGCGGACACAATCGGTTCCGCCCCGCCGTCCATGACCCAAAGCTCTTCACCATTGATTCCGTTATTCGCCCGGAAGAACAACCTTCCGTTCACATTGGTGAGCGATAAGGGGCGCGAACCTACAATTCCTGCCCGAATGTCCGTGACCAGTGTCGTCCCGGCGGTCGTTCCATCACTCTTCCATAATTCATAACCGTTCGTTCCGTTGTTGGCTCGAAAAAAAATCGTCCCGTTCGCATTGGTGAAATATGAGGGATATGAATCGCCGCTCCCCGCTCGAATGTCCTTCACCAGCGTGGTTCCGGCGGCGGTCCCGTTACTTTTCCACAATTCATAGCCGCTTGTTCCGTTGTTGGCCTGGAAAAACAACGTCCCGTTCACGTTGCTGAAACTATTTGGATACGAACTGTCGAGTCCTCCCCTAATATCTTTGACGAGTACAGTTCCGGCGGCGGTCCCGTTACTTTTCCACAATTCAGAGCCGGTGGTTCCATCGTTGGCTCGAAAAAACAGTGTCCCGTTCACATTCTTGAGACTAAAGAGAAACGAACTGCCACTCCCTGGATGAATGTCTTTGACGAACGTGGTCCCGGACGACGTCCCGTTGCTCTTCCATAGCTCCAGACCGGTCGTTCCGGCGTTGGCGACGAAAAACAACGTCCCGCTTACGTTGATGAAACCCTCGAGATACGAACTGTTGAGACCGGGCCTAATATCCTTGACAATTGTGGTCCCGGCCGTCGTCCCGTCGCTCTTCCATAATTCGGTGCCGCTGATTCCATCGTTGGCACTGAAAATCAATGACCCATTCACATTGGTGAGGCGACTGGGACGCGAATCGCCGCTCCCCGCTCGAATGTTTTTGACCAACACGGTTCCGGCGGTTGTCCCGTCACTCTTCCATAATTCAAGGCCATTCGTTCCATCGTTGGCGCGGAAAAACAACGTCCCGTTCACGTTGGTGAGGCCATAAGGCCCCGAACTGTTAAGCCCTCCCCGTATATCTTTGACGAGCGTGGTTCCGGCAGCGGTCCCATCACTCTTCCACAATTCATAGCCGGTGGTTCCGCTATCGGCGAGAAAAAACAACGTCCCGTTCACGTTGCTGAGACTATAGGCATTCGAACCGTTAAGTCCCGCTCGAATATCTTTGACCAGCGTGGTCCCGGGTGCGGTCCCATCAGTCTTCCACAATTCATAGCCGGTGGAACCATCATTGGCACTGAAAAACATAGTCCCGTTCACGTTGGTGAAATCATCCGCGATGGACCCTCCAGCTTCGGGGACAATATCGATCAGCGTCGGCAGTCCAGACAATAAATGCCGTGCCTCAAGGTTCTCCAGCGCCAGCCGAGTTTCCCAAGTCGATGTAGCACACATTCGGCTCGCCGATTTTCGAATACGGTTTTGCCGAAGTAGATTTCTCAAGTGTTCAAACATGGATCGACTCCCGAGGAAACTCTTTTGACCATCAAGCAACGCATCCCAAAACACCCAGCATGGCCGGACCGATCAGCCCGCCATGTCGAGGTCTCATGATAACACCGTCTGTCGGGCTTTGCGTTGCGATCTTTACGTTATTTGTGGCTAGCGGATGTCTTTCTGGGTCCGTTGCCGAGGCAGAGATTCGTGGGCAGTCCGTACTCAGCGAGCGGGCGGGTTTACCCCGGCCGTCTTTTTCTAATTCGCGCTGTGCGCTGGAGCACAAAGCACGAAGACCGCCGGGGTAAACCCGGCGGCTCGCTAAGACGAAAAGCGAATGAAGCCACAAAGAATGCAAAGAACTCAAAAATGTGGTCCGGTCTTTCCTTTGCGATCTATGCGTTCTTTGTGGTCACGAACTGTTTGTCGTGCGCCGCCGGCCGTCGCTTGCGAGATGCGCAGACTACTCCTGTAAACATCTTTCTTTGTTTACCCCCGCCGCAGGCGGGCTGGCGCTTTGGATTGTTGAAACTCGGCGAAGCGGTAAGCAGCGTCATTTGGCTCCGCCCAGCGGCTTCGCCGGTTAAACAATGCGTCGGCGGCAAATCACGGCGTCCACAGTTCGAAGCCATTGAGTCCGTCATTGGCCGAGAAGACCAGAAAGCTCGCGCCCCCTTCGGTCAGAGAGGTCGGGTTCGAACCCCCAGCCCCGGGGTTGATGTCCGCAACTAAGGCGGTCGTGCTGCCGAAGATGCCGCTCTTCCACAGCTCGCGACCGGTCAGGCCGTCGTCCGCCGTAAAGAATAGCGTCCCGTTGAGGTTCACCAGTTGTTGCGGTGCCGAGCCCGTCGCGCCGGGTCGAATATCTTTTACCAGTACGGTCCCGGCCGCTGTGCCGTTGCTGCGATGTAGCTCGATCCCTGTGGCACCGTCGGCGGCCGCGAACATCAGCGTACCA
>JANMEB010000248.1:0-7254 GCA_031376585.1 Planctomycetota bacterium
GCTCGGTGCTTGGGGCGAATTAACTAACCCTAGGTTGAAACTGGCGGAACGAGTTTTTTTGTTGGCCGGGGCCATCCCGCAATCCGAACAATTGCATTCAAACTCCAACGCTCATTCGGTTTGTGCGGATTATGCACACGATTTTCTATCAACCAAAGTAGCAGGCACACTCCGTGTGCCGTGGCCCGTCCGTATGCCGTAACGCGAAGCGAACGGCACATGGAATGTGCCTGCTACTTTTTCGTTGAGACGATTTACGTCCGCCGCTCGGCTTAGTTGCGGTACAGTCGCCCTTGCCAAGTATTCCGCCGCTCGAATTCTTGATCCAGCGCCAAGATCACGTCAGGCTTGTTCAAGCACCACGCGGGTCCAATCAGGAAATCTTTCGGGGCGTCGCCGCTGATTCGTTCAACCACTATTGTTGGAGGCAGTAACTCCAAAAAATCGACCAGCGTGCGGATGTAATCGTCACGCTCCATCAAACGGACTTTTCCCGCGATGACTTCGGCTCCCAGCGGCGTTTCTTTCACGGCGTACAAGTTATGCAGCTTGACGGAATCGATTTTCAAGCGGGCGACTTCGCGCGCTGTTTGCATCATTTCGTCATGGGATTCCGTCGGCAGACCCAAAATCACGTGCGCGCAAATCTCAAAGCCGCGATTTCTGCTTCGCTCGACCGCGTCGATCATCGAATCGTGATTATGGCCCCGGTTCATCCAAGTCAGTGAATGATCGTGCATCGTTTGCATTCCGTATTCGACCGACAAACACGTCTGCTCACCGATCGTCGTCAAAAGCTCAAGCACGTCATTGGGAACGGAATCCGGCCGCGTTCCGATGGCCATCGCGACAACCAGCGGATGCGCGAGGGCTTGAGCATAAACGTCCCGAAGCCTCTCGACAGGCGCGTAAGTATTCGTGGCCGGCTGAAAATAGGCCACGAAATGGTCGCAGTCGTAGCGGCGGTGAAGTTGGCGGATTCCTTCGTCAATTTGCTCCGAAATGGATGTGCGGGGTAAGCGGCGACTTGGACTAAAGCTTCGGTTGTCGCAGAAATTACAACCGCCATAAGCGACCGTGCCGTCTACGTTAGGACACGTAAAACCGGCGTCGATACTGACTTTTTGGACACGATGACCGAAAACGCGCCTAAAATGAAAGTTGTAACGATAATAATGCAGTCCAGCGGTCCGCCATTCGAAACGCTGCTGAAAGCTACGGCGAATTGGTTCGGTTGACCGCAAGTTGACTCATGAATAAAGTGTAATTTGTCCGTCGGATCGAGCGTTTTTGTATCCTAGGTTCTCTGTCATTAGTTTCAAGGGCGAGCCAACTAGCATGTACGGTCAACTTGTACCTGTCGGCGGCGGTGATCCTATTCCGCTTCTCAAGAACCGGTTGCGAATCGGTCGGCGCGAAGGCTGCGACATCATCTTGAACTTCGCCAATATTTCCGGCCATCATTGCTTGATGGAAGTCGTTGAAGGCTATTGGTTTATCAAGGACTTACATAGCCGCAATGGAATTAAGGTCGACGAAAAGCGAATCTTGACGGGACTGCGGAAGCGGATCGATCCCAATTTGGAAGTTTCTATCGCCAAGCACCGGTTTATTTTGGAATACGACCCGACCGCACTTGGTGCATACGGCACGCCACCTCAGGACGAGCAGCTCGACAATCTATTTAGCGAGTCGCTCTTGGATCGAGCCGGATTGCAGCGCCGCAAAGACAAAGATTAGTCGTCTGACGCTGTCTGCCGATCGTTCAAACCAAGTGCGATTTGCCGCAGTGGGCTCGCAGAGCCGTGCTTAATATTGTCTGTTGCCCAAGTGCTGGACACAAATCCTTAATTCGAAATCGAGAGGATCAGACCCTAATTTTGTCTGAATCCGCCGCGGCGGACGCAAATTGGCATCAGACTCTGAAGGTCTTGTTTTACGCTTTAAATGTCAATTTGTCAGGCGGGCAATTCCCCAAGTCAATTCGCAGCAAATATTCGGGCTGATTATTCAGCTTTCGCCGATGATTCGTGCCAAATTGCAAATCCGCTTGCTGGCACAGCCTTTGCTTTGAAATCAGCGAACAAGCTGTCCTGCTGCCAACTAACGGTGATTCAGCCAGCTAGGCTCGACCCCGCTAAACTAATGGTCGGCGCGACCACAGAAATAACTCAAACTCGTTGATGGAGAATCGGATCATGGCAGAAGGCGAAAAAATAATCGGCATCGACCTTGGAACCACCAACTCAGTGGTGGCAATCATGGAAGGAACCGAACCAACCGTGATCGCCAACGCCGAAGGCAATCGGCTCACCCCGAGTGTCGTCGCGTATACGGACAAAGGCGAAGTCCTCGTTGGCGAACCTGCGCGCCGACAAGCCGTGACGAACCCGACGAAGACGGTCTACTCCGTTAAGCGCTTTATGGGTCGCCGCCATGCGGAAGTCGAATCCGAAGAAAAAATGGTTCCTTACAAAGTTGTCGGCGGAAGCGATGAATACGTCAAAATCGAAGTTGGCGACAAACAATACACGCCGCAAGAAATCTCCGCGAAGACTCTCCGCAAATTGAAGGAAGCGGCTGAATCGTATCTCGGCCACAAAGTTCGCAAGGCCGTTATTACCGTGCCGGCTTATTTCAACGACGCTCAGCGACAGGCAACCAAAGACGCTGGACAAATCGCCGGTTTGGAAGTCGCTCGCATCATCAACGAGCCGACCGCAGCCGCGATGGCGTACGGCTTGGATAAAATCAACAAGGAACAAAAAATCGTCGTGTTCGACTTGGGGGGCGGCACCTTTGACGTTTCCGTTCTGGAGCTCAACGACGACGAAGGGACCAAAGTCTTTGAGGTCAAAAGTACTAGCGGTGATACGCACCTGGGTGGCGACGACTTTGATCAAGTCTTGATCCACCACGTCGCCGATGAATTCAAAAAGGAACACGGGATCGACTTGCGAAAGGACGCGATGGCGCTGCAACGCTTGCAGGAAGCTTGCGAAAAAGGGAAGAAAGAACTAAGTAGCTTGCCGCAAACCGATATTAACTTGCCTTTCATTACCGCCGACGCGAGCGGTCCAAAACATTTGCAAGTCAGCATCTCGCGTTCTAAATTCGAATCGCTGATTGACCCCCTCGTCGATCGCTGCCGAAAACCGCTCGAACAAGCCCTCAAAGACGCGGGCTTAAAGCCTTCCGAAATCAACGAGGTCGTTTTGGTCGGCGGTTCGACGCGCGTTCCGAAAATCCAGGAAATCGTCCGCAACTACTTTGGAAAAGAACCGCACAAAGGGGTTAACCCAGACGAAGTCGTCGCCATCGGAGCAGCCATTCAAGGAAGTGTCTTGTCCGGCGACCGCAAAGACGTGCTGTTGCTCGACGTCACCCCGCTGACTTTGGGAATTGAAACCGAAGGTGGGGTGATGACTGCATTGGTCGAACGCAATACGACGATTCCGACCGAAAAGAAGCAAACTTTTAGCACGGCTTCCGACGGCCAAACCGCAGTGACGATTCAAGTCTTCCAAGGCGAACGCAAAATGGCTAACGACAATCGTCGCCTCGGCCAGTTCAATTTGGAAGGCATCCCCCCTGCCCCGCGCGGCGTGCCGCAAATCGAAGTCAAATTCGACATTGATCAGAACGGCATCCTCAACGTCTCCGCCAAGGACTTAGGAACCGGCAAAGAGTCCAAAGTCTCGATCAAAGAATCGTCAGGTTTGTCGAAAGATGAAATCGAGAACATGACCAAGGACGCGCAATCCCATTCGGAGGAAGATCGCCGCAAGTTCGAACTTGCGTCCTCACGAAACGACGCCGATCATAAGTGCTACCAGCTTGAAAAGCTCATGAACGAGCATAAGGACAAATTGTCCGACGCCGATCGGCAACCATTGACCGCTGCGATCGAAAAATGCCGCGCCGCTTCTCGAGCGGACGACGTCAGCGCGATTAAGTCGGCCGTCAACGAACTTGAACAAGCGTCGCAGGCGTTCAGCAAAATGGCCTACGAGTCGACCGCCAAGGCCGGCGCTGGCGCACAACCCGAAACGGGCGGCAACGGTTCATCGACTAAAGATGACGCCATCGACGCCGAATTCGAAGTAAAAAACGACTAAGTAGGTTTGAGGCGTGAGACTTGAGGCTTGAGGAAAAAACCAAACAAGCTACCGACGCGAGTCGGTAGTACTGACACAATTGGCTAAGGCTTGAGGTGTGAGGCGAGCGTCAACTCCCTGATTCCCCCGCGCGCTCGAACACATCGCCCGCCGCCGAAATCTGAAATCTGAAATCCTATACCACTCCCAAACAGACCTAACCGCGTTTATGACGTTCCGATTCGACAAACTAACGCTAAAGGCACAAGAATCGGTCACCGCCGCACAATCGCTGGCCCAATCTCGCGGCAACGACATGACTCCGCTGCACGTGCTGACCGCATTGTTATCGCAAACGGATGGCATCGTTCGACCGCTTGTGGAAAAAATCGGAGCTCAGGCTCAGCAACTCGACAAGTTGATCCAATCCGAGCTGAATAAATTGCCCAGCGTCACTGGCGACGCAAAGCCTTCCATCGATCGGGACTTGCGACAAGTCCTCGACCGAGCGGCCCAAAACGCCACGAAAATGAGCGATGAATTCGTCGCCCAAGAACATCTCTTGTTGGCTTTGGCCCAAGTCGATTCGCCCGCCAAACGGCTGCTCAAACTTTGCGCGATCGACGAAGAGCAAATTAACAAAGCACTCAAAACCATTCGCGGGTCCAACCGCGTCACCGATCAAAACGCCGAAGACAAGTATCAAGCATTGCAGAAATACGGCATCGATCTGGTCGAACGAGCCCAACAAGGCAAACTCGATCCAGTTATCGGCCGCGACAACGAAATCCGCCGCGTCATCCAAGTCCTCTCGCGGCGCACCAAAAACAATCCCGTGCTGATCGGCCAACCTGGAGTCGGCAAAACGGCAATCGCCGAAGGATTGGCTTTGCGAATTGTGCAAAACGACGTCCCCCAATCGCTCAGCAACAAACGCGTTGTCGCCCTCGACATGGGTGCGCTCATCGCCGGCGCGAAATTTCGCGGTGAATTCGAGGAACGGCTCAAAGCCGTCCTTCGCGAAGTTACGCAATCCGAGGGCCAAATCGTCTTGTTCATCGATGAACTGCATACCGTTATCGGTGCCGGTGCCGCCGAGGGAGCCAGCGACGCGGCGAATTTGCTCAAACCGGCTTTGGCTCGCGGCGAACTCCATTGCATTGGCGCGACGACTCTCGACGAATATCGAAAATATATCGAAAAAGATGCCGCGCTCGAACGACGCTTTCAGCCAGTGATGGTCGGTGAGCCCAGCGTCGAAGACACGATCTCAATCCTGCGCGGCCTGAAACAGCGCTATGAAACGCACCATGGAGTGCAGATCAAGGACTCGGCCCTCGTTGCCGCCGCGCAATTGTCGAACCGTTACATTAGCGATCGGTTCCTCCCCGACAAAGCGATTGACTTGGTTGACGAAGCCGCCAGCAAGCTGGCGATGGAAATGGACAGCGTCCCGCATGAACTTGATGTTGTGCAACGACGCTTGACCCAATTAGAACTTGCCGCCCGACAATTGGCCGACGAAAACGATCCCGATGCCAAGGTCCGCTTGGAGGATGTTCGTGAGGAAATGCATGAGCAGCGGAAGAAGCTAGCCAGCCTCCGCGAACAATGGGAATCGGAAAAAATGGGTGTCGGCGACGTTCAGAAAATCCGCCAGTCGCTCGCCGATATCGAACAAAAATTCGCGCTGCTCGATTCCGACATCAAATCCAAGCAATCGTCGGGAATGCCCGTTGGCGAAGCCGAATATCAACAGATGTATCAATTGGATGTCCAGCGCAAGCAACTCACGCAGAAACTCAGCGCGGCTGACACCAAACAGACGACCGAAAAAGCTGATGGCGAAAAGAAACGCTTGTTGAGCGAACAAGTCACCGAAGAAGAAATCGCCGAAGTCGTCAGCGCATGGACGGGGATCCCTGTCACCCGCATGTTGGAAACCGAGCGCGCTAAACTTTTGGTGATGGAGGATCGCCTGCATCAACGCGTTATCGGCCAAGACCAAGCCGTTGAAGCCGTCAGCAACGCTGTCCGCCGCAGCCGCAGCGGCTTGCAAGACCCGAATCGACCAATCGGATCGTTCTTGTTCATGGGTCCGACCGGCGTTGGAAAAACTGAATTGTGCAAGGCCTTGGCGGAGATCCTATTCGACGACGAACACGCGATGGTTCGGATCGACATGAGCGAATTCATGGAACGGCACACCGTCAGTCGCTTGATCGGGGCTCCGCCGGGTTACGTCGGCTTTGAAGAAGGTGGAAAACTTACCGAAGCCGTTCGCCGACGCCCTTATTGCGTCGTGCTGCTGGACGAAATCGAAAAAGCCCATGACGACGTGTTCAACATTTTGTTGCAAGTCCTCGACGACGGCCGCTTGACCGACAACCACGGTCACACGGTCGATTTCACCAACGCGATCATCGTGATGACTAGCAACATTGGCAGCCAGATCATTCAAAAACTCACTGAGGAAGGTGTCAGCGACGCAGAGTTGCACGCGGCCATTCAACAAGCGCTTCAATCGCGATTTTCGCCGGAGTTGTTGAATCGCATCGACGAAAAGATCATTTTCGAGCCACTCGATCGCAAGCAAATCAACCGAATCGCCGCTTTGCAAATCGCTCGACTGGCCCAACGATTGCACGAGCATAACATCGAACTGGAAGTCTCTTCTGCGGCCCGTGACGCCATCGCCGCGCAAGGTTACGACCCCAAATACGGCGCTCGCCCGCTCAAGCGAGTCATTCAGCAGAAGATCGAAAACCCGCTGGCCACCGAAATTCTCAAAGGCGATGTCCCCCCCGGCACCATCATCCGCATCGACGCCCTCGCCGGCGACTTCACGTTCGAACGCGTCGTACCCTCCGAGCGAGAAACGGTCGGCGCTTAGGGTTTTGGTCAGGCGGGCCGCGAAACGATCAGAAATTGGGAAAAAGAAATTACCGTCAGACAGGATAGTCCGTGCTGACACATTTTCTGTTCCCAATCTTCCAGCGTTTACCGCCGACGATACAGTCCGCCGAGCCAAGCGTCAGATGCGGAAGCTGATTCATCGAGTTTAGCGGTGCGCTCGATTGGCGATGCGGAATTCGGCGACGAACCGCAGAGAGGGCAATCACCGCTGGCGCAGGCTTCGTCGGGACAATTTGATTTT
>JANMEB010000249.1:0-1372 GCA_031376585.1 Planctomycetota bacterium
CTGCCGCCAACGATCAATTACGAGAACCCTGATCCCGATTGCGATTTGGACTACGTTCCCAACGTCGCCCGCCCCGCCCGATGCGACTACGCCCTCAACAACAGCTTTGGCTTCGGCGGCCAAAACATTTCCCTCGTCGTAGGGCGATATGTATAGGTTTTACGTCAGCCGAGCGACGGCACACGGAGTGTGCCTGCTACAGTAGTAGGCACGCTCCGCGTGCCGTTCTTTCCGGCCTCGTTACGCCATCTGCCCTCAATTCATTCCACCAACTCTCACGTCGCCGAAAGTTCCTTCGACTCGTTGAAGCGCGACTCGGCTAGCGAAGTGTCAAGCTTGAGCCGCATGACGGTCGACCAGCGGCCTTGCGAGTCGCCGCGAATTTCCCAGCGCGGGATTACGACTACGGATTGATGCACGAGTTCAAAGCCCCCTTCGGATTGGCTGACGGTCTCGATTGGAAAAGTCCACACGGCTGTCGGACGATCCCAAGTAAGCCCGACGTCGATCCCCAACCACTGGTCGCACAAATTCAGTTGCCGCAGTTCACGCAAATCCAACCGCATCTGCAATTGGCCGAGTCGTTGGTGGTTGCCGGTGTAGAAGTAGCGGTCGTCGATACCGGTCGGCAGGCCAGCGAAATTGAACTCGACGCCGAAATGCAGCGAACGGTCGACAGGCAAGCCCTCAATTAAGTACGCGATTTCCAATTCATCGCTTCCAGCGCTTAGCGTCAATCCTTTGGTGATCGTCAGGGCTCGGCCGTCGCAAGCTCCTTGGCGAATCAACTGGACTTGAACGCGGCCTGGATTGCGACGGATTTTGCTTTGGTAAACGCCGTCCGCAAAATCACCCAACTCGCGAGCTTGGCCGAGAGCGACTTGCTCTAAGCTCGCGTCGGCTTCCCAAAAATGGTCGATGAGACTCTTTCGAAGTCGTCGATCGTATTGCAAGCGTTGATCGAGATCCTTTTGTTTGAACACCACGCGGTCGTGAATGCTGGCGGTTCCGTCGCCGTGCTGGTGTTCGCCGACTTTCACTTTTTCGTGGTAAGCCTCAGGTCGGCGACAAAGCGTGGCTAACAGATTGTGACCGATTGATCGAACATCCAATTCATACATCCGCCCGCCCGCCGCAGGTTCGACCCAAGTAACCAGTCGATCACCCGCCAATCGTATTTCAGCTAGAGCATCAGAGTTGTAATCGTCGGCTGTAACCTCGACCCATTGCGCAGCCCGCCCAGCCGCGAGTTCGAGCAAGTTCTCCGCTTCAATCAATTCGCGATAAACGGCGTTGCGTAAATGCGGCAAATACAATCCGCCAAACGCGCCATGCCAATATGCACAATTGCATTGACCGCGATAGAGATGCT
>JANMEB010000276.1:0-3603 GCA_031376585.1 Planctomycetota bacterium
TTGGTCGCGATCTGATGATGTTTCTTGGCGGAGTCCAACTCGGCTTTGCGATTGTCGTCGGCCAAGTCGTTGCGTAGATTTTGCAAATGAGTTGCTGCAACCAAGAAATGCACTTCGCCAAGTTGGCGGTGCAATTGGTCGCGTGCCGCCGGCGGCAATTTCGCGTCCCAAGCCGGTAGGGAAGTGTCTGGAATCTCGTTTTGCCGCAGCACGGTCATGGTCTTGCCGATGGCGTCAGTCACGCCTTCTCCACTGAAATTCCAAGAGGCCAACTTTGCACTTGCGTCATTGAGTTCACGCGTGGCATTCGTAAACCTAGTCTCAGCGAATTTTCGCGAGTCCCGATTTACTTGAAATGCAACCCATGAAAGAATTGCCGTTAGCAATGCAGCCGACACCAAGCTAATAAACCCAGCCGACCGGACGCCTGGGTGACGAGCCAACCATTTGCGAATTCGCTCGCGTACAGAAAAGCTGCGCGCGTACTTTGGCGGCAACGAATCCAAGTGCCGCCGCAAGTCTGTTTCGAGTTCCGCGGCTGCGGCATAACCGTTTTTTGCATTGGGCGACAACGCTTTGAGCGCAATCGCGTCGACATCGGCCGAAACCAGCGGATTGAAACTCGATGGGCGAGCGACTTCCACCTGTCGATCGGCGATCATCTGCGACAGAACTTCATCTATCGGGCCTTTGCGCTCAGCGTGCGGAAGCTGTCCCGTAAGCATTTGGTAGAGGATGACGCCCAAAGAATAGACGTCACATTCTTCCGTAGGTGCTTCGCCGCAATCCAGCGCTCGCAAGTGATCGGCCGACATGTAGGGCAGGGTGCCACCGATAAAATTCGGTCGTTCGCCTTCTAGGCGATGGGCCAGATGGAAATCCAAAATCAACGGCTCGCCATCGTGGCCGATCAAGATGTTGCTCGGTTTCATGTCGGAGTGCACGATGCCGCGACGGTGAGCGTGTGCCAAACCTGCGGCAACACGCGCGACAAGCCAAACACACGTTTCAACATAATTCAGATCGGGCACAAACCGAAGTTCGGCCCGATCGAATGCATCGCGAATGGGTGTCTTTGCTTGGTGCTTTTCGTCGGGCACCGGCGGCATTTGGCTGCGAATCGTCTCTTGGGTACGTTCGGCGACGGTGCTGAGCAGTTCACGACCGCGACGCGATCTGTCGTTAGAGCCGGACGAATGTTTGACGAGATCGCTAAGCGTAAAATGGCCCATGAACGGCATGACGACAGCTTGCCAATCGCCATGCCGGTGCACGGAATAAATTGGCACGATGTTGGAGTGTTGCAATTGGGCCAACTGCAATGGCTCGAAATTCGGTTCATTCGTGATTTTCAAGGCAACCAAGCGTTTGGCCAATTCCCCTTGCGAGGCTAAGTAAACTCGGCCGGCCGCGCCACGACCCAATTCCAACTGTGGGACGAAATCGGAAAAGTAGTCGTGGATCGCGCGGACGTATTCGTTGTTCGGTGGCAATCCGCGAGACGCGGTCATCGATGACGGTTCCATCGATTCGAACTGCCAATCGGAAATGTCGATGCCGAATCGCTTGGCATATTGTTTCGAATCGATCGGCTGGCCGTGCCGCAGTCGCTGCCGGCAATCTTCAAAGGCGATTTCGCGCAACCGATCCGGTCGAGAAAATACTTGGGAAAATTCCTGCCGATACGAGTCGACATCGCGAGTCGGCAAGCCATTCTCCCAGCGATACTCGATGTCGCTGCGAATTAATTCAACGACGATATCAGTTCGGTCCGCAACCGGAACGTCGGTCACGAACGGTGAAATTTGCGGAGTCTGCGATTGCCTTTGGGCGCGTTCGAAGTCTTCAACGATTTGTTCAAGCTGCGATTGGATCATGAATTAAGTTCCTCGGCGTCTGGGGCCGAAGTTAAATCGCTCAACTGTTTGCTAAGTTGCTCGCGAAAATTCTGCAACGTCCGTTCCACCGAGCGTTTGGAACGGCCGGTTTGTTTTGCGATGGCGTCGACTTCATGGCCCTCGATCCGTAACGTCACCATTGCTTTTTGCGCCTCGGTCAGTGTCGAGAGAATTTCGTCGATCGTCATGCGCAGAATGTCAAAGCTGTTTTGATCGTTCCACTTTTCATCAGAAAGCACTGTCCCAAGTTCGGACATTGACACCGTCTTACGAGAGTCACGGCGCTGCGCATGGTGAAATGTGGCAGCGGTGCGAATCTTGTTGAGCGCGATGACCAACAGCAGCTTCCACAATTCTTCGCCCGGTGCTACGTGGTATTGACCGTCCTGGGCTCGACGAAAGAACGAACGAAACACGGATTGCACGATCGATTCCGGATCGACGCGCGAAACTAGATCAGCTCCTGTTTTGGCGGTCGCAAAGCTTCCCAGTCGCTCGGCGTAGCGCAAGTACAGTTCGGTGGCGGCGGACTGGTGGCCGGACTGAATTCGACGCAACAACGAGGCGTCGGTTAATTCGGCGGCGGGGTCATTTGGGGAACTCAATATTTTGCTCTCGATAGAATCGTGCAATCCAAATTCCGATTCTAAATCGCGGCTCCGGTCTTTCCAATCTTGGGACCGCGACCGGTTTCGAATTTTCCTGTGTTGCGCTGCGAATTTCGGCATATTGTCGCTCCGGCCAATTTGCCGTGAAACGAAAAATGGGCCGAAAGCTCGCACCTTCGACCCATTGGAAAGGACTGTTTGACAACTCGCAGGCACGATTGCTTATCGGAGTTGCAATGTTCCGGACAGGAATCAAGTCGTTCCCAGATTGACGACCACAGTGTCCGAAGCCTGCATCCGAGGCACGACGTCTCCTTCGGTATTGTCAATGTCGATCACGCCTCGGCGAAGTGCGTCGGTGCGGATCGCGCCACGGTAAACGATCAGCGATCCGCGTTTTACGAGAACGCCATAAGTTGTATTTGCGGCGGCGTCTTCAATTTGAACATTGAACTTCATGCGGGTGCCTTTTTGTTCAAATCGGGCCTGGCCCGACGCCCGCGTGGCACCCGTTAGTCGGGTCTCCAATCGGACTTCTTGAGCTTGAATTGCTTGGGCTGATGCGAGTAACGCGACGATGGCCATACCAGCGGCCAAGAGAGATTTGGTTCGAGTCATAATGGTTCCCCTTCGATAAAAATGGATGGTCTTCGAATCGCAAAAGCGTTTGGCAGACAGGTTTCCAAGGCGTTCGGCGATTCATTTTCTGAGTTGGATTTGGTTCTACTCATAAGAGCCGTAAATCCACTCGGCATCCGCCAGACAAAATTGTGATTCCGCAAAAAACTCGGGAAATCTAAGGTGAGAACAGTATGCCGTCGTGTGTCATCATTTGTTACACCGACGGCTTTTTGTTCCCCGTTTAACCGCCCGGCTTCCGGGCGCTGGAGGGTTCACGCGGCCCGAAGCGGTCCGGTTAAACAAATGCCGTGCAACGATTTTGAATGTTTGGGAAACAGTTAGTCGCAAACAAATAGGAATGCAAGCTATTTCGATCGTTTGGACGACCATTGTTCGTTTTGCATGACGACGCTTTCGACCGGTGGATCGTTCGGCAATTTTAGAAAAGCCTGTTTTTGCCGACTGTAGTCTTTTAA
>JANMEB010000303.1:0-1401 GCA_031376585.1 Planctomycetota bacterium
ATGATTCCGATGCCCGGCACCTCAGGCGAATGTGTTTTTCAATCCGTCGCGTCGCGAAATCTCTCGTTCAGTTCAGTCGCAATCGCCGAGTCTATTCGAAACTCAACCACTACATTTAGAGGGCAAGCAATGAGTCAATCAAAATCGAACTCGCCAAACACTCCCGACACGTTGATGTGCATCCTAAGCTATTTTGGAATTTTCTCGCTAATCCCGTATTTCGTTCGCAAAAACGATCCGTACATCTTGTGGCACGCCAAACAAGGAGTATTGCTGACGATCGTTTGCTTCGTCATCAGTTTCGCGCTCGCCATTCTTTCGTATCTCCCTGGAATTGGCCTCATCGCTTGGATGGCGTCGATGTTATTTGGCTTCGGCATTCTCGCCTTGAGCATTTATTGCATGATTCAAGCATGTAACGGAAAGCAATGGAAGATTCCAGTGCTTGGGGAATTCATCTCCAAAATCCCGTAGAACGAAAATCTAATTCGCGATCAACATCGGAATTGTTGACGCAAACACCAACGACTACGCAAGTTGGCAAACAGCCCTGAAAGTTTTATTTTCGACTCTAGGGCTTGGTCAAACCTAAAACTTGTGTGCCACTGGCTATGCCAGTGCGCCGTCATGACTCGCGTTCCCGAAAGGCACTTGCAGGGCCAATGGCACACAACCCCAATTCCTAGGCTTGAAGACGCACTAGGGCAAAATCTTAAACGCTGTTTCTAATGATTGGCCACAACACATTTACGCCTATTGTGTTTTTTGAGTGATCACGATGACTCCGTAAGCGACTTCGTCGTGAAGGCCCAGCGGATCGAGCACTTGGTTCAGTGACGATCCATTTGTCAATTCCGATCATCGCGTAGTTTTTGATAATACTCGCGCAAGTGTTCGCGCTCGGCTTTGGTGAGTTTTTGATCCTTGAGAGGATCGAGCTCGTGGGGGGCTGTGGTGGCTTTTTGTTTTTTGATGGTTTCGCGCCAAACGCCGGGGGCGTTGGGTCCATCGGCCGTGCAGTATTTGGCCGTCTCACCGGGTTGGACTTTGGCGCGGACTTGAGATTTGTAAAGATTCGCCGCGTCCTCGCCGAACGGTCGTTCGCCTTCGCCACGACCTTCGCCTAATCCATCGCCGGGCTTCTTGCCGTCCGGGTTTTGACATTGACCTTTGCAGCCCTTGATGAGATCGGCCATTTCTTCGAGTCGATCACACTGGTTCATTTCTCCTTCTATGTCGGCCATCTGCTCGGCAAGCCCATCCAGTTCGTCGAGTTCCATGTCGGCTGGAGCGGATTGGTTGGGGGCATTGTCTCCGGCCTGGGCTGGTTCGGATTTCTCGCCTTGTTTGGCTTGTTGATTGGCATCGCCAGGGTTTGATTCGCTGGGCTTGCCGTCGGAT
>JANMEB010000435.1:0-1428 GCA_031376585.1 Planctomycetota bacterium
CCAGCACCGATTGCCGAATGTCGTCAAATGGCAAGCAGAACTTTTGCGCGAATCGACCGCCGCCAAAGGCGAACCTGAATGGCAGCGATTCGCCAAGTGGATCAAAGAAACTCCAGATGTGTCGCAGAATTCAACCAATTGGCTAGATCAACGATTGCTGGCCATCGAACACTATCGTCAGGGCGACTTTCGGGCGGCGACGACACTGCTCGAAGCCGGATTGAAAGACCATGCCGGCGATTATCCTAGTTGGCTGATCCTGGGCAACTCTTATGCCAAGGCAAAGGACTTTTCCAAAGCTGAAATGTGTTATTTGGTTGGCCAGACGCTTCGCCCCGATGCAGCCGAATCGTACTTCAATCGCGGCGTTGCCAGAATCGATGCAAAGCTTTTTGACGGTGCAATTGCCGACTTCAACCGTTGTATTGAATTGGATTCGGCGGCGCCTGAATATTTCGCGAATCGGGGACTGTGCTATTACAACAAGGGGAATTTGAAGAATTCAGAAGCTGACTTGACTAAAGCGATTGAGTTGGGCGCGACCGCGACGAGATTATACTTTTTTCGCTCGCAGGTTCGGGCGGCAATGGGCAACACAGAAGGCGCTGACGCCGACATGGAAACGGGCCTAAAGCTCATTCCTAGGGACGAACTGAGTTGGACCTCGCGCGGATTTTACAATGTCGAAAACGACCCCCAGCAGGCAATCTCCGATTTCCAAAACGCCATTCGACTTAATCCACGCTCCACCGGTGCGTGGGAGAATTGCGCCGCTGTTTACGCCGACAAGTTAAATGACTTGCCAAAAGCCATCGGGTGCATGGACGAACTGGTGCGAATCGAGCCGGAAAATTCAACGCATTGGGCCTCGCGCGGTGCACTGCACGCCCGCGCTGATAATCGCGAAGCGGCCTTGGCCGACGCGCAAGCGGCGCTGAAACTTTCGAACACAGGAGAAACGCTGTACCGCGTGGGGAGCCTCTTTGCACGCTTGGCGGACAAACACCCGGAGGACGGTGCACAGGCGATGACGTTAATTCTCGCCGCCGCCAGAAAAGAACCCAAGTTCGTATATGAGTATCTTGGAAAAGACGTTGACCTGAAACCGATCCTTGAGCGACCTGACTTTAAAGATTTGTCGGAGCGACTTACAACGCTGATGACGCCTCCCAAGCCCAAATAAAAAATTTGAAAACATTTTTGGATTTTCAGGCGGATCGGAAACCCAAAATCAGCTTTTAACTATAGTGGCCGTAGCGACGTGCTTTTTCGCACAGCATGGCGATCATTGACGAGCGCAATCTACTGGCCTACGATCGAAGAACCGGCCGCCACGTTGGTTGGAATCCTCGTCTAGTGTGCATGGACGCTAAATAGGACCACATCGGGATCGAAGCGCTAGGCGGCTTGATCGAAGACGCGGTGTAG
>JANMEB010000354.1:0-8617 GCA_031376585.1 Planctomycetota bacterium
CCCCCACCCCTCGTGGCGCGTGTGGGTCCTGCTTGTAAAAAAAACCACCCCGCCCCCCCCAAAAACCCCCCCCCCCGCTCGCCCCCCCCCCTCCGCCCCCCCGCCGGGGCGTGGGTGGATGCCCTTCGTCCATTCCGGCTAGTTGCCAAACTAGTTCACCATCGGCACAAGGCTGAAGGAGTCGAAGCCGTCGAACTCAAGCCAAATCTCGCCGAGGATACAACTCATCAGCCGATCAAACTCGACTGAAGCAAAAACACACAGACGCCGGCGAGGTACCCGAGTGTGGCCCAGAGGCTAATGTTTTTGAAGTACCAAATGAAGTCGATCTTTTCCAAGCCCATCGCGGCGACTCCTGCGGCGGAACCGATAATCAAGCAACTGCCACCAGTTCCGGCACAATAAGCCAGCAGCATCCAGAATCGCGAGTCGATTGGATCGTCGTACATTTCGATTCCCGCGGCGACTAAAGGGACATTGTCCACCACCGCTGAGACGAAACCGATAATTACAGTAACGATGTCCCTATTACTAATCCACTCGTCGAGCCGAAACGCCAGATCGCGCAGAACGCCGGTCGAACCCAAGCATCCGACCGCCAGCAAAATCCCCAAGAAGAAAAGCACGCTCGACATATCGATCCGTTTAAGGATTTGCAGTAAGCCGGTCGAAGTCTTGACATTTTCGTCGCTTTCCGCATGAACAAACTCCGAAACGATCCATAGCACTGCCAAACCGAACACGATTCCAAGATACGGCGGCAAGTGCGTCACTGCTTTGAAAATGGGGACGGACAACAACGCGCCCAGACCTAGCACAAGGAACAACCATTTCACTTTGAGACTAATTTTCTTGGCGTGTTCATTTGGGTCAGTGACCGGTGTCTGTATGGTTCCGCGCATGAAAAACGACATGCCGATCAGGGGCACGATCAAACAGGCAAAGCTCGCCAAGAACAATTCACGCATTACGGGGAGCGTGCTGATTTTGTTCTTAATCCACAACATGGTCGTGGTGACGTCGCCGATAACGGTCCAAGCGCCGCCGGCATTGGCCGCAATCACGACCAGCCCGGCGAACATCATTCGATCTCGCGGATCGAAGAGAATTTTCCGCAGCAGTGAAATCATGACGATCGTGGTCGTCAAATTATCGAGGACCGAGGACAAGAAAAACGTAATTAAACCGATCAGCCAAAGTAACGAAATTTTACTCTTGGACTTGATCTGATTGGTAATGATTGAAAAGCCTTCGTTGGCATCGATCAATTCCACGATGGCCATCGCACCCATCAGGAAAAAAAGAATGCCAGCAGTCTCGCCGGTCAAGGTTAACAATTGTCCTTCGACCAGGTAATCGATGGCTGGGTTGTGGCGACGTAGGAACTCAGCCGGAATTTTGTCCGTTGGTACCAACGCGCCAGCGCTCAGTGCATACAATGCCCAGCAAACAGCTCCAATCAGCAGCGCGGTCGCAGTCTTGTTAATCTTCAGCGGGCGTTCCAACGCAATCGCAACATATCCGAGCACGAAAACGATGACGATAAAGGCCAGCATAAGGCAACATTAGTTGGAGAATTCTTGCCGAATATCGTTCAGCGAATCCGTTAGTTCGGTCATTTCCCAGTCGCCCGAAAGAGACGATGAGAAATTTAGTGGCAGCATTTTAGGTGCTTTGACGACCCAGTAACAGACCGCTTACTCGATCACAAGTTCGCAATATGAAAAATTTGCGATCATCGAAACGCTTGTCTACTTCCCGATGCAGAAACGGCTAAAGATTCGGTCGAGAATGTCGTCGGTGTAAACTGCGCCGACGATTCGCCCCAATTCTTCCAAAGCCAAACGCAAGTCGGCGGCGATCAACTCCTCGCCTCCTCGTTCGGACAGCGTCTCGAGCGCTCGAGAGATGGCCGCATCGGCACCGGCTAGTGGTTCGACGCAGCGTGCTGCCGTTGCCTTCAGCACTTCCATGCCGTCGCCGATGGAACGCAGTCGTTGAGCGATCGCGGACTTAAGAACATCGATACCTTGACCTGTGACTACGCTCGTTTGAATAAAAGCTTGAGGGGTAATGCACTTCGATTGATCGGCTTTTGTCGCGACAACGATGATCCGCTCGATGGCGGTCGCGATGAAATCACGCTCCCACGGTTCGAGCGGCTGGCCCTGCTCAACGCACAGAATTTGCAAATGTGTTTTTTCGATTAACGACCGAGTATTAGCTTGCGCGAGCGACAGAATGTACTCGTCGTGAAAGCGACCGGGGCGTCGCGGCAGATCTGGGGTCTCAGCGTGGACTCGATCGATGCCAGCCGAGTCAATGAGTTGAACTGTTAATCCCTCCAGGGATAACGACTCGACCAAATAATCGCGTGTGGTGCCTGCTTGTTCGTTGGCGATTGCCGCTGAGCGCCCGATCAAAGCATTGAACAAGCTGCTCTTGCCGGCATTCGGCCGACCGATCAACAAAACTTTCCAGCCTTCGGCCGAAACAAATCGCTCGTTTATTTGTCGCCGAATTCTCGCAATCGTTGAACCGATGCGACCTAAGTCCAACGCCAACTGCGCCGACGAAATGAACTCGAGGTCCTCCTCCACAAAATCGAGACCTGCTTCCAAATGGGCGAGCAAGTCAATCAATTCATTGCGCAACCCACCCAAAGGATGGCTCAGCCCACCGGCGCTTTGCGCCAGTGCGATTTCGAACTCATGTTCACTTGAGGCCTCAACGGCTCCCATGATCGCTTCGGCTTGGGTTAGATCTAATCGCCCAGCCCAAAAAGCCCGCAAAGTAAACTCGCCGGGGCGAGCCCGCGCCGCTCCGAGTCGACATAACGTTGCGACAACGGCATCTAACAATGGCGGGCTACCCAAAACATGGATTTCGGCGGACGGCTGTCGGGTATAACTGCACTCATTGGGCCAGATGAAGACGTTTGCCGAAATGGGAATGGAAATTCCGTCAACGAATAAGTTTGCGGAATAAGCTTGGGCGAAATTTCCTGGAACAATTGCCGGCCGGGCCATCACGTTGACGCAAGTCAGCGCCTGTGGCCCACTCAACCTCACTATTCCGCGCACTGCCGACCCCTGCGCTGAAGCGATAGCAACAATCGTTCGGCTTGGGTCTAGATCGACGACGTTCATAGCATGGGCAATTCGAAATTCCTGCCGCGGCCAAAAAAACGGGACTTGGCTTCGAAGCCAGTTACGCTTGGCCGATGCGTTGGACGGAACGGCTTGCCGGCTTGTCTGCGGAAGTGGAACCGGATTGGGCGTCGGCTGGGGTCTTGGTTTTTGGCAAGAATATTCGCTCGACCATTCCCCAAATGCTGGATGTGATGAAATACAAACAGAGTCCGCTAGGGACTTTGAAAAACATCACGCTCATGAAGATCATCATGAACGTCATCATCCGCTGCGCCATTCGCTGTTGATCGTCGGTTGGCGGCGGCATGAAGAGCTTGGTTTGGATCAAGAAAAGCGCGATTGTGATCAGCGGCAATAGATTCAAATAAGGGCCAAACCAACCGGTTTCACCCGCCAAAAAGCCGGGCATCCAATCCTTCCAATACATGAGTTGATCGGGGGCTGCCAAATCGGAGCACCAATTCAAACCTGGAATCAATGGCTGTCCACGCAGCGCCACATCGACGGATAATCCTCGGTACAAGCCGATGAAAATCGGAAGTTGCAAGAACACCAACAGACAACCGCCGAATTGTTGCTTAATTGGGTTAAAGCCGTGTTTTGCGAATAGCTCTTGCTGTGCCCGCATTCGCTTTTCCATGTCGTCTTTGTAACGTTCGGTAAGCTTCTTGATCTCGGGTTGCAACGTCTGCATCATCTTGGCGGATGTTTGCGCGTTCATGGCGACTTTGCGCGAGATCGGCATGAGTATTAGGCGGACGATCACGGTCAACATCACGATCGCGATCCCGTAATTGTTGACAATCCCATAGAAAAATCGCAGCAACCACACGAGTGGCTTGGAGAATGCGGCGAACCAACCGTACGTGACGACTTCGCGAATGTTGTTCTGTTTTGCTACGTCGTACTTTTGCAACAGTACCGGCTCTTTGGGACCGGAAAAAAGCAAAAATGTTTGCCGATAGGTGTTGGCATCCGGCGTGTTGGCGTTCGGCGGCGGTATCGTAAATTCATTGGAAAACAATCGGAACGTGACGTCGGTCGTTTTTTGCAAGCTTCTATTTTTGCGAATCGATTGCGGAAAATCCACAATGTGAACGAAGGCTGAAAAAGGCTGGAACGGCGTCGGGGTTGACGGTGGCGACTGGCCCGGCAGCGCTCCATTGACATCTGGAATCAATGCCGTTGTAAAGTACATTGTGTCGACGCCGATAAAATGGAGCGGATTTTCAGTTGCCGATGACTCGAGAATGGGCAAATACTCCGGCTTGACTGATAAAAAATTCTTGACAATCTCCGCATTTCCCCAAAAAACGAATTTATCGGCTCGTCCGCCAACGATATCGCGAGCGCCGGCAACGTGTCCCACTGCGGTTGATCGGCCGTGGATTTTATTTTGGTACCACCAGCCTTCGATGTTTGTACCGGTTGGGCCGACGATTTCCATCGACGCGGCGACTGGCTTGTCGGAGAGATTTTGGACTTCGATTTGGAGATTGACGTGATAGTTTTTTTCCAGGTCGTCTAGCGCGGAAGGCGTGGGAAGCCAATATCGCTTGATGATTTTCAGGGGGCCACTGATATCCAATTTAGCCAATACCACGCTCGTGAGTTCGTGTGAGAACTCGACGACGCGAGTTCCGTCGATGACTCGTTCATCGGTTTTCCAATTGACATGGGTCAATTGCTCGTCCAACTCTGGCCAATCCGCATCCAGTTGTTTTTTTCGAAGCGTTACCAGGAATGATTCAGGAGTTTTGGAGTTTGAGTCGCCGAACCATTCGCTGCTGGGACCGAAGACTTCAAGAGGCTTTTGGACAAGTTTGACTAGGCAACTGTGGGAGACGCGGTCGGTGTCGGTTCCACGATCGTATTGAATCTCCAGTTCAATGCCGACTTTGGAATTATCAATTTTCGCCATGAAGTCTTTAGGCGAAACATTAGGCTCGCCGTTGACGCCGGTGATGATATCGCCGACTTGCAAACCAGCTAGTGCGGCTGGCGTTCCGGGCCCCACGAAATGAATTTCCGAACCGCGCGGGTGCGGTGTCAAATCCAAGTGGCCAAGATAGGCGCCGCGACTCTCTTGGTCGTAGTAGCGAAGCCTGTCGTTCTTTTTAAATCGAGCGTTGAGTTCGACTCGTCGAACTGCAGCGCCTTTACTGTCGAGAGTCACCAAAAGTTTGTCGGATTGATCAGGGCCAAATGCGCCGAGCGAAACCAACCGGTTAGGCTCGCTGTCGGGATACTTCGTGTCGGCTGCTTCCTCCGTCGAAAGTGTCGCGTCTGGATTTTTTTCGACGAGGGAAGGATCGTCGGCTTGCCCATTGGGCGAATTCGGATCGGCCGGTTTTTCGGCGTCTTGCGTCGCCGTGTCGCCGGGTTTCAGTACGTTGTTCGCAACGGCACCCTTCGGAACAGGTTTTTTCGCTGGGAACAAGAACTGCTGCAGCAAAGTCATCCCAAGGAATGCGATGGCAGACACAAAGATAAAACGAGTAATTTGACGTTGGTCCACGATCGAATGAGCTTTCCGGAAAAATGCTGGTGGCGACGCCGACTCCAATAAAGCAAGGGGATCAATCCCCGTTGGTGATCGGCCCGGCACGAACTATTCGCATCGACTTCGGGAAGATTGGCGATGCCTTATTCTCGAATGATGCCTTATTCTCGAATATTGGGGCGAAATTCGCCAGGGGGAATTCGCAGCGCTTCCGCCCCGAAGTCGGCAATCGGATTAGCCGTCGCATTCGAAACGCTGGACTAGCGACCTTCCAACAAGCGATCGCCGAGAAAATTATCCAGTTCCTCGATGGCCAAGATCTTTTCGCGGGTTTGCTCCCAAGGGTACTTCACGCGCCGAAACGTAACCGCGTCGCCGCGAACGATGACGTAGCAACTTCGCGGGTCGTTGTCGCGTGGCTGCCCAACGCTGCCAACATTGATTAAGACCTTTTCGCTGCCAATAACAAACTGGCCGTCAAGATCGCGGGGAGAGAAAAATCGGCCCGACTGGGCAAACACACCTGGGACGTGGGTGTGACCATGAAAGCAAACGCGTTCGATAAAAGCAAAAATTCGTGACATCTTGTTCGTGTTGGAAATATCCTCTGGGAACACGTATTCGGCAAGCGGGTTGCGCGGCGAACCATGAACAAAAAGCGTTGAACCCTCGCGCACAGTTCGCGGAAGCTTGGCCAAGAAATTCCAACGCACTCGCGCAGCCGGAGATTTTGAGTCTTCGATCATGCGACGCGTCCAAAAGATCGCGCGCTCCGCACCGCTGCTGAATCCGCCCGGATCAAAGAGTGCGCCGTTGTCGTGATTGCCTAGCAAACAGACGTCGAACTTCAGACTGAGGTCGACACACTCGCAAGGATTCGGGCCGTAACCAACGATATCCCCCAAACAGTAAATCTTTTGAATACCTTGAGCGGCGATATCGCCAAGGACCGTTTGAAGTGCCTCGAGGTTTCCGTGGATGTCGCTAATGATTGCACAAGCCGATGCGTTCATGCCGTTTACCCTAGCGCCCGGTTAACAAGCGATCTCCCAACATATCGTCGAGGTCTTCAATGTTGAGAATTTTCTTGCGGGTTGTCTGGACGTCGTATTCCACGCGGTAATATTGAACAGTTTTCGCATCGGTGTCCAGCACGACGTAGCACGCGCGGGGGTCGTTATCTCGGGGCTGCCCCACGCTCCCGACGTTGATCATTAGCTTTTCGGAGCCCAAATTAAACAAGTAATTGTTTTCCTCGGGCGGAATGAATTGACAATCGGACGTGAACACGCCTGGGATATGCGTGTGGCCTTGAAAGCAATATTGCTGGATCCGCTTCATCAATGCTTCGATGCGGCTTGCCTCGTAAATGTGTTCGGGAAAAACATATTCATTTGTTGGATCACGCGGCGAGCCATGAACAAACAAGTACTCCCCTTCATCGTGACGCCGCGGCCTCTCGCCGATAAAATCCCAGCGCAAGTCCGATCGAGGTTGATCGTCCGCGTTTTCAATTTGTGCCCGAGTCCAAAAAATCGCCCGGAGAGCAATCGGGTTAAAGCCTTCCGGATCAAAGATCGCCGCTTGATCGTGATTGCCCAAAATCGTCAAATCGCACTTGTCCATCACGGCATCCAGACACAGAACCGGGTCAGGACCATAACCGATAATGTCACCCAGGCAGATGAGCTGATCGACTTTCAAGTTGTCGATATGAGCAAGGACAGCAGTCAGCGCCTCATAATTGGCGTGGATGTCGCTAATGATGGCTCGTTTCACAGTATCAATTCCGCCAGCAAGGCAAGTAGCCTGAATCTTTGATTGAAATGTTTAGGGTGGCGTCGCAGACGATGGGTCGCGTTGCCCTACTTTGGGAACTGCTCCACGAACGTAACAGTCAAGTTTATTTTTTTTGGGGCCATCGTGCAATTGGAGTCCAGTAGCATTATTGTTTCAGCAACGGATCGGTGGACAAGTTGACCGACAATATCGGAATAGCCGCTCAATTCTCGCGAAAGCTTAAACAATCGGAGTTTGACCGTTGAAAGTTCTAGCGATTGAAACCTCAACACGAGCTTGGCGAGTGGCCGTTCTGGACGGTGGGCAAATCCTCGCGCAACCCGAATCCAACGCAAACTTGCCGATTAGCAAGGCTTTGTTGCCACAAATTCAGGCCGCGATTGTTTCGGCTGGACTTAGCCCTGATCGCCTCGATCTGATTGCCGTGTCTCACAGGCCCGGAGCATTCACCGGCTTGCGAGTCGGAATAACCGCCGCCAAGACGCTCGCGTACGCGGTTGGATGTCCGCTCGTCGCGTGCAGTTCCCTCGAAGTCCTTGCTGCGGCAGTCGCCGTCGCCAACGATTGGCAGGCCGATCAAGAAATTTGCGCGATCATCGACGCACAGCGCGGCGAGTTTTATTTCGGACGATTCCGTTTTCGAAGCCCTTGGGCAGCGGAACTCGTTTCGCCGGTGACGATCAAGACGCCCCAAGAACTCGCGGCAGAATCCTGGAACAACACGCTTCTCACTGGCCCTGCACTGCTGCATTGGACCCCGACGACCAACACGCCATTAGCGGCTCGCAATTTGTGGCAACCCGACGCGAGCGTCCTCGGTCAATTGGCGCAACATCAATTCCAGCGTGGTGTCTCGCACGATCCCTTCGCCCTTGTGCCCGAATACGTCCGGCCAAGTTACGCCGAAGAAAAAAAACCACCCTTCCCCGTTTAACCGCCCGGCTTCTGGGCGCTGGGATGACTCCACGCGGCCCGAAGCGGTTCCCCGTTTAACCGTCCGGTTTCCGGGCGCTGGGATGACACCACGCGGCCCGAAGGGGTCCGGTTAAACATAAATCCCGCAGCATGATTTCACGGCTTTGGTGCGAACTGTCCGCCATCTCGAGTGGCTCGGTTCTCCCTCGGCGGATTTCTGATCTCGCCGGGTTTAACATTGATCGCG
>JANMEB010000417.1:0-1281 GCA_031376585.1 Planctomycetota bacterium
ACGCGTTTGGGAAGCCAGCCTCACCAGCGATCTGTCGACCTCAGATATTGAATACGTCGTCCTGGACGATTTTCACTTTCGCAACGCGGGACTTACGGGCGATCAGTTGCACGGCTATTTCGTCACCGAAGACAGCGGTCGTTTGTTAAAAGTCTTTCCCGGACGCGAAGCGTTGCGTTACTTGATTCCGTTCGGCGAGCCGCAGCAGACCATCGACTTGTTGCACGGCATTGGCGAAAAAACGCCGGGCTCGGTCGTGGCTTTTGGCGATGACGGCGAAAAGTTCGGGACTTGGCCAGAAACCAAAGCCCATGTCTACGAGCACGGTTGGCTGCGTCGATTTTTCGACGCCTTGCAAGCTAACCGCGATTGGCTTACCACGACGACGTTGGCGGAAACGATCGACAACGTCATTCCGAGCGGCAAGATTTATTTGCCCGACGCCAGCTATCGCGAGATGACCGAATGGGTTTTGCCGGTCGAACGGCAGATCGCCTATCACGCGGCCGTGGCGCAATTGCGACGCGAGAACCGTTGGGATTCGATTCAGCCGTTTGTGCGCGGCGGGTTCTGGCGCAACTATAAAGTCAAATACGCCGAAGCCAACGAGATGTATGCCCGCATGATGTTCGTCAGTTCGCTGCTTCAGCAAGGCGAACAGGAAGGTCACTCGCGGCCACTCATCGAACAAGCTCGCCAGCATCTCTATCGCGGTCAATGCAATTGTGCGTATTGGCATGGCGCTTTTGGCGGATTGTATTTGCCGCATTTACGCAACGCCGTCTATCGCGAGTTGATCGAAGCGGAGAACTTGCTCGAACTCGCGGCTGGGCGGGCTGCGCAATGGGTCGAGGTTACAGCCGACGATTACAACTTTGATGCTCTAGCTGAAATTCGATTGGCGGGTGATCGACTGGTTACTTGGGTCGAACCTGCGGCGGGCGGGCGGATGTATGAATTGGATGTTCGATCAATCGGTCACAATCTGTTGGCGACGCTCTGCCGCCGACCTGAGGCTTACCACGAAAAAGTGAAAGTCGGCGAGCACCAGCACGGCGACGGAACCGCCAGCATTCACGACCGCGTGGTGTTCAAACAAAAGGATCTCGATCAACGCTTGCAATACGATCGACGACTTCGAAAGAGTCTCCTCGACCATTTTTGGGAAGCCGACGCGAGCCTAGAGCAAGTCGCGCTCGGCCAAGCTCGCGAGTTGGGCGATTTTGCGGATGGCGTTTACCAAAGCAAAATCCGTCGCAATCCAGGACGCGTTCAAGTCCA
>JANMEB010000521.1:0-18613 GCA_031376585.1 Planctomycetota bacterium
GCCAGGATTGCCGGAACAAGATGCGCGTTGGGCAGGTGCGCCGGAAAGTTATACGGTCCCAATACGCCGACAACACCATGCGGTTTGAACCGCGTCACTGCAAGTTGGTCGCCCATTTCGAAGCTTGATGTATCGCGACGTTTGTTCAGTGCATCAATTGCTAAAGCTGATTTGCCAATAACCGTCGTCACCTCTGTTTTGGATTCCCAAAGCGGTTTGCCCGTTTCGCGACTGATCAACAGCGCCAATTCGTCGCTGTGCAGTTGGACTTGTTCCGCGAAACGCTGCACGATTCCCGTGCGAAAATTGGGGTCAGTAAACCCCCACGATGCAAATGCCTGACGCGCCGATCGAAACGCCGCGGCGACTTCGTCGGCAGTTGCGTGACGACAATCGGAAACAACAGAACTGTCTGCGGGATTGTGGGATTCGAATTTCTGGCCACGTCCTTCAAGCCATTGATTGTCGATGAAATGGCATTCCAAGTTTACAACTCCTGTGCGGGGCGTAGATCGGCGGTGCGGATGCGATCGCCGTTTTTGACTTTCAAGCGCAGCGCGGTCACTTGATCGACGGTGGCGTCGGTACCGCGCCAAGCAATATGTCCCAAGCAGGCGCGAAAATCCATGGTGGAATTGGCCACGAGTGTTTCGATCGCGTCGATTTGATTTACGATTTCGCGAATCGTTCCCGCATGACTTTCTCGAACCGTCCGAATTTGCTTGGTTTGGCAAATAACGGTCGCTCCACCATCAAAGATGTCGACCATGCCCGAATCGCGAAAACCTTCTTTTTGCAACATCGCCAGTGCGGGTTCGGTGTGCAAATGGACTTTGCCGATGGCTTGCTGAGCGGCGAGCGGCAACAGTGGAATATAGATTGGATGCTCGGGCATTAAATCGGCGATGATCGACTTCGATTCGTTGGTCAGCGTTTCGGCTTTTGGAAATTCGACTTGGAAAAAGTGACTGCCGATCGCGTCCCAAACTGGCGAGCGGCCGTCGGTGTTTACAACGCCGCGCATTTCGGCGATCGTGAACTTATCGAATCGATCCGGAAACTCAGACATAAATAAAAATCGAGCCATCGATAGCAAGCGGCCGTGGCCTGCTCCCCAATATTTTGGATTGAGGAACAAGCTGCCGATTTCGGTCGGTCCGTTGTGCTCCTTTTTCAAGTGCAGCACATCGATTTCCTTGCGAATACCCAACTGTTTCGATTCGTGAACTGACTTTTTGATCTCGTAAGAATAGAACGGCTCGTAACCACCAACCTTGGAATAGATCGCGCTCGTGCCGATGATCGATCCGTCGTTCAAGTCTTCCAGAACGAAGACATAAGGCTGGCCAGCGGGTTTGCTTTTGGGGCTGGCGAACGAGAGGACACTATTGCGAATTCGTTCTTCCAATGACTCGCGCGAAATTTGCAGCGTCGTCAGCCCATACTCGGCTTGGCCGATCAAAGCAAACAAGTGGTCGGTGTCCTCAAGCCGTACTGGGCGGACTACTTGCATGGAAAGAACTCAATCTCGTTCGGAAGGCGAAGGGGTCAGGCCGAATTAGCCGTTAGCCAGTTGTGTCAGCGCTACCGACTCGCGTCGGCCGCTGGAGTGTTTTTCCTCAAGCCTACAGCCTATAGCCTCATGCCTCTTACTTCGCGGCCCGCATGTCGGCGACTACGTTGTCGATGATTTGGCAAGCCGTGTCGATATGGTCGAACTGCGTGCTTCCCAACGGAACTAAAAACCGAACGCGCGTCGGATGACTTCCTGCGGTAAACGACATGACACCGGCATCATACAAACGCTGAACGAATTCCTTGGCGGTTCCGGGACTGCCGTCACCAGGCGTAAACACAATCATCACACCGATTCCAAACGGACCTTGAATCCAATGGTTGTGGCGAGTTGCGATTCGCTCCAATCCTGCCACAAATCGCCGATGCAATTGCTGGTTGCGTCCCTCAGGACCGAAGTGGTTGCCATCAACCAAGCCCTTGAGGATTGTCTGCGCGCCGAGAATTGCAACGCTGCTTGCAGTAAACGTCTGGCTGATCAAACCGGGCTTCGGTTTGTATTCGTTTCGGAAAAGCGTAGCACAGACTTGGGATATTTTTCCGATCGTGACGACGTCGACCCATTCATCCAATTGAAAATGTTGAAAAGCATAGGGGCGAGTCGTACGACCAAACGTCTGGACTTCGTCGATGATCACGCCGATGTCATTTTCCCTGGCCAAGTCGATTAGTGCGCGAAAGAAACGTGTATCGCCAGGGTAATAGCCTCCTTCGCCTTGGACGAGTTCCATCCACAAACAAGCGTGCGATTTCGGAAAGCGTGCAATGTGTTTGCGCATTTGACGGACAGCCGCAACAGTGCTTTCCTCCGGACGCTGCGCATCGAAAAACGGAAGCAAGTCCGCTTCGAGAGTGCGTGGCAACCCGACGCGATATGCGGCTTTGTCGGTGACGGCGGCGAGCGCGAGCGTGCGTCCGGCAAAGCATCCCTCGAAAGCCAACACCCGATCCGCCGGTGCGTTGCGCTGAAACGCGATCTTGAGTGCGTTTTCATTTGCCATAGCGCCGCTTGACGACAGAAAGCAATGTTTGAGCCCCGCACCGCTTTCGTTGGCTAGATCGACGAGCAGTTTCACCAAATGAAAACTTTCGACACCTTGTTGCAAGTTTCCCTGCATCAAAGTGTCGCACAGCGCCGCGTCGATGCCCGATTCGATGAGCCGCAAGTCGCTATGTCCAAAGCCATGGACGCCGATGCCCGTAATAAAATCGAGCTTGACGCTGCCGTCGGCCAACTCAACGAACGGGCCGTTCCCCAACCCGCTGGCCAAGTACGGAAAATACAAACTGCCGCCGCGCAACTGGCCGAACGCATCGAGCAGTTCTTGGTATCGACCTGCGCGGCTCGGGTCTGCCGGTCGAATTGCGTTCAACTGGCTGGAAGCCTCGCTCGCCGCTTGCAGGATCAAGCGTTTGGCTTCCGCTACACGCGGATCGGCCGCAAGTTGTTCGGCAGCAAGCGTTCGCACATTCGTTGAGTCTTGGGTAATTGTCTTTGTCATGGCCGGTCTCAAGGTCTTTTTTTACGCGCCAAAAATTTAGATCGCACCATTAAGATAACCGATGCCGTGACAATCGAAAATGACAATTCGAACCGAGGGAATGTTTGCCGTCTAAAGCGACGAATTCGAAGTGGCTTGGCCGCTGGATTGCGAGTAAGGGTGATAACTCAGCATGACCACATGGGAACGCCCAGTGACGTAGTACCAAACGCCTCGCCAGCAAACATAGCGGGATGTTAACGCGCGAATCATGGCGATTGCGTAAACGACTAGTGCGATCGGCATCAGCGCGAGAAATTTTAATGACTTGGGCCAATCTAGCTTTTCCAGCGATGCGGCTCGATGTCGGGCCATTCGTTCGACAGCATGACGCACCAGTAAGTACGCGAGCCAGAGCAGTAACGAATGCCCGAATAGGCCGGCCAGAAGCACGATGCTTGACGTCAACTCGCCGCGAAACAACGCTACGACGAACAGCACCAATGCCGTCACGAATGGCAGTACGTTGACTATTAAATGTGCGACCGTCCAAGCAAAGGATGGTTCATAAACTCGCGACCAAGTCAATATTCGCGTCATGTAATTCAAACAGAACTTGAGCGTACAGCTTTCGCGATTGAGCATGATCAGCGTTGGCAGAAATACGATCCTCCGCTGCATTCGACTTGCGGCCGCGCGAATCGGACCGTCGTCGACAGCCGATGTTTCCCAAGCTTCGATCAAGCCGCTTTGTTGAACGTCGACGAGTCGCATTGCGGCCGACCCGCCCCACGGATTCGCGAAAAAGCTTGTCGGGATCAGCGCACCGGCGTTCCATAGACTTCGCAGCAGAGATCCGCAATTCGATTCGCTTGGCTCAAACCAATGATTGCCGGTTGTGACGCCAACCGATTCGTCGGCAAGCGGCGCGACCAATTCCGCAAGCCAACTGGAATGAGGAACGACATCCGCGTCAATCGTCGCAATCACGGAAACCTCTTTGAGTGATCGCACGGCTTGCGCGAGGGCCGCACATTTAAGGCCACACGTATGCGACCGTAGCTGCAAGCTTTGAACGACGCACCGACCGTGTTGATCGTGGTCGCGAATCACTTCGTGCACAACAGACCATGCTTCGTCGCTTGGGTGATCCACGACAATGTGGATTTCGAGCGCGCCGTATTCTTGCTGGATCAAACCGATTAGATTGGATCGCAACGTCGGATCGCAACCGCGTACCGCCAAAATCACGGCCGCGCTGGGATGAAACGAAACGGCGCTTTGACTCGGAACTTTCCAGCGCAGAGCCCAGGCCGCACACAGGGCATGGACCGCCGCGAAACCGATGAGAGTTAGCGAGAGTGCAACTGCAATTTCGAGCATCAACTCGACCACTTGTCTAAATAAGCGACGGTTTGTTTGGCAACGCAACACAGTGAACGGCGAATCATTAACTCTAGTTGATCAAGCGATATTTCCTTGACCGAGGCGTGTGACGTCGGGTTGGGTTTGGAGCGGGTTGGAGCTACCAACAGCAATAATCGTTGCGATCGGGGGTTGCGGGTCGCCGGTTTAGCCGGATGGGCAACCCAAAAACAATCACGTTTTTCCCATGGATTGGCCAGGACAACGTATTATTCGGCACGAATGCTACATTCGGAACAGCCTGCTGGGTTATGCTTTGGATTCGGCCAAAAACGTATTTCTTGCTCGTTTGATTGGCTTCGACTAACATAAATTTAATCTTTGCGACCGGGCGCATTGCACCGAAGGAGTATCGGCGGCGCCTCGAGGTGGTCGGTAGATATGGGCAAGATAAAACGTCTGGCCAGCGATTGACGGGCTGATTCGTTGCAACGGCCGATGATCACAAAACATTTTTGGTTCTGGGAGATTGAAATGATTCGCCAAATGACTCGCGGAGTTGGCGTCGGTTTATCGGCCATTGTGTTGGCCATGTTGTTAAGTCCATCGCTGTTTGCTTGGCAAGCCGGTGGTGCCGGTGGCGCTGGTGGTGCGGCTGGCGGTGCGGCTGGAGGTGCCGCTGGTGGCGGCGGCCAAAATCAAGGCGGTACGTTTGGTGGCGTCGAAGTCGACGCCCAGGGCGTTTTGCGAACGAAGTCATTCGTCGAACCGTCGGGACGACTTGCCGATCAACGCAAAGCAGCCGCGCGCACCGCTTTGTCAAACGATGTGTTGAAATCATCCAAGCTGCGCAAGATCAGTCTGAATCGCTTGGAACGAGAAGTTGAAGAACTCAAAGCCACAGGCAAGCCTGTGACCAACGAAATGTCGTACTTGGCTGGCTTGACGCGAATCACGCATTTGTTCTTCTTCCCGGAGTCAAACGATATCGTCATTGCGGGTCCAGCCGAAGGCTTTTACACAGATGCCGCTGGTCGCGTTGTCGGCATGGAATCCGGCCAAGCCGTTTTGCAATTGCAGGATTTGATCGTCGCCCTACGTGCGTTCCGCCCAGAGTCACAACCGACGAGCATGATTTCTTGCTCGATCGATCCAACACAAGAAGGCCTCAAGCGATTGCAAGATACGATTGCGCGAACTCAAGGAACCGACCCACGCGGCAACGAACTACGCATCGTTCGATCCTACCGCGAAGCCCTCGGCATGCATGACGTTACCGTCAAAGGCATCTCGTCGAAAACACACTTTGCCCAAGTGATGGTCGAAGCCGATTATCGTATGAAACTGATTGGGATCGGCTTGGAACAGCCGGCCGTTCGGATTACGTCGTTCATCGAGAAAGCTGACCCGAATACCGTGTCGAAGAACGCTTTGCAGCGTTGGTATTTTCAACCGAATTATGATTGCCTCCAGATCAGTGCCGATGGGATGGCAATGCAACTTGTGGGAACCGGCGTAAAACTTGTCGGCGAAAATGAACGAATCGACAATCAAGGCCAGCGGTCGAATGCCGGCAAGCCCAGCAAAGCTAGCCGCGCTTTCTGCGAATCATTCACCAAAAATTACAATGCCTTGGCCAATGTCACGCCAGTGTTTGCCGAATTGCGGAACTTGATGGATATCACCATTGCCGCCGCGTTCATTCATGAAAAAGATCTTTATGCCAAGTCTGGTTGGACGATGTCGCTATTCGGTGACGAAACGCGAACACCGGTCGAAACGCTAAACACGATTCGTCAAGTCGAGCCAGCCATCAACTCGGGTTATAAAGACGGTACGTTTATGACGCCGATCGGTGGCGGCGTGACGATTCAACCGCGGTATGCGCTGGATTCTGAACACGTCAAAGTTGATGACAAAGGTGAGATTACCAAAGTCCGCGATCAAGTGAAGCTAGATGGGTTGGCTGCCAATCAATGGTGGTGGGACTAGTCGTCGCAGTTCAAGAATTTACAACCTCACGTGCCTTCGTCTGTCATCGGTCGAAGGCATTTTCGTTTCAGCCAAGCTTAATTTTGAAGAAGGTCAACGTATTGGGGACACGCTTGGCTTATCATTAGACGACGTTCTTGAATCGATTCGGCCTAGGAAACGCGAGAATTTGTCCGATCCCCTTGAGAAAAATCGAGAAATCCATCATGCTTTGACGCTTGGAATTCAAGAATCGGACGCCTGTTTATCGTGATCGGTTGATCGCGGATAACGGACTGGCACACTTTCACGGGAGCATCATTTCGAATGTCTCGGTATAGCGGACCCAAGGCGAGAATCAATCGCCGACTTGGAACATTAGTTTACGAAGACAACGGCTCGGCACGCGCATTGGAACGTCGAAACCAGCCGCCGGGCATGCACATACGTCGCCCTCGCCCAACGAACTACGGAACCGCGTTGGCTGAAAAGCAAAAGATCAAACACTATTACGGCCTCGGCGAGAAACAGTTGCGGCGTTACTTTGACAACTGTCGCCATGTCAAAGGAAACAGTGGCGAACACATGTTGCTCATTTGCGAATCGCGATTGGACAACGTCATTCGCCGTATCGGTATGTCCAAGACGCGACCTCAAGCCCGCCAAGGCGTCGCGCATGGCCATTTCTTGGTGAACGGTGTCAAAGTCGATCGACCGTCTTATCAATTGAGGCCCGGCGACGTCATCACGGTCCGGAATAACGACAACGTCAAAAACCTTTATCGCGCCATCATGGCTCAAGGCGTCGAAGGGACTTCGCTCGAATGGGTGGCGTTCGATGCCGAGACATTGACTGCGACCGTGCAAGGCAAACCTGCGGCCAGCGATATTAGCTTGCCGGTCGACGTGAACATCGTTGTCGAATTCTTATCACGTTGATCCAGGAATCGCGAAACAACTAAGATAAAATACGGCGAGCCGGTTGGCTTGCCGTTTTTTTTCGGCCATTCGGATTTCGAGCACACTTAGGAGTGATCCTTATGCATTCTTCATTGGTAGTCATCGGCGGCGGCCCGGGGGGCTACGCAGCCGCATTTCTCGCGGCGGACGTCGGGCTCCAAGTCACTTTGGTCGAAGCCGAACCGCGACTAGGAGGCACCTGTCTTTTACGCGGGTGCATTCCATCCAAAGCCCTTTTGCACGTGGCACGTGTGATTGCCGAAGCCGAGGAAATGCACAAGGACTGGGGCGTCGAGTTCGGCAAACCCAAAATCGCGGTCGACAAACTGCGAGCACGAAAAGAAAAAGTCATCGACAGTTTATCCGGCGGGCTGGGGCAACTGGCCAAACGCCGAAAAATTAATCTCGTCACCGCCAAAGCCGTCTTCGCGAATTCTTCGACGATTCTGTTGCAGGGAGACCACGCTTCGATCCCGGCGGATCGGCAACTCACTTTCGATCATTGTATCGTCGCCGTCGGAAGCGTTCCCGCGATGCCTGCGGCTTTCAACATTGGCTCGCCGCGTGTGATGGATTCGACCGGCGCGCTACAGCTTGAGGAAATCCCAGAAACGATGCTCGTGGTCGGCGGCGGCTACATTGGATTGGAAATGGGAACGGTCTACGCACAGCTTGGTACGAAAGTCAGCGTGGTCGAATTGCTCGATGGACTGCTCATGGGCGCGGATCGCGACTTGGTTCGACCGTTGCAAAAACGGCTGGAAGGATTATTTGAAGGACGAATTTTTCTCAACACCAAAGTGGGTTCGATTGGGAAGGGGAAGAAGGAAAAAATCCAAGTCGCTTTTCAGGGGCCGGGAAAATTCGGCAGCGAAGAATACGATCGCGTACTGATCTCCGTCGGCCGTCGCCCCAATACCGCTGGGATCGGCCTTGAAAACACTCAGTGCAAGCTTGACCCAAGAGGATTCGTGCAGTGCGATCGACAGATGCGCACCGCTGATCCACACATCTTTGTTATCGGCGACGCAGCGGGCGAGCCGATGCTCGCACATAAAGCTACCCACGAGGGAAGGCTCGCCATTGAAGTGATTCAAGGCCACGATGTCGCATTCGATAAGCGAGCCATTCCCGCAGTCGTCTTCACCGATCCAGAAATTGCTTGGGCCGGCCTGACCGAAGAAGATGCGAAAAAACAAGGAATCAGCTACGACGTCGCGGCTTACCCTTGGGCTGCCAGCGGGCGCGCAATCGCCATCGGGCGAACCGACGGCTTGACCAAATGGCTTGTCGATCCGGAAACCGAACGTGTGCTCGGCTGTGGAATCGTCGGGCCTGGTGCCGGGGAGCTTATTGCCGAAGCCGTTCTCGCGCTGGAAATGGGCTGTGAGGTTTCCGATATCACCGAATCGATTCACCCACACCCAACGCTCAGCGAAACGGTCATGAACGCCGGCGAAGTATTTTTTGGCACGGCAACCGAAATTTACAAACCCAAACGCCGCAGCGCCGAATCCGGCGCATCCGACAACTAAGCCAATGGACCGCGCTACCCAAAAATCGCCACGACAATTGCGATCGACGCGCGAGATCAATCTCATGCGCCGCGCCGGTCTGGTCGTTTGGGAAGCCCATCAAGCCGCCGCGCGATTGGTCCAACCCGGTGTGACGACCATGATGATTAATGACGCAGTTACGAACGTCTTTCGCCGCCATCAGGCAGTTCCGTTATTCCTCGGCTATCCAGGTAAGACTCCTTTTCCCGCAGCGACTTGCATTTCCATCAACGAGGAAGTCGTTCACGGAATTCCTGGAATGCGAAAACTGCTTGACGGCGACATTGTCAGCGTCGACACGGGTTGCAGCATCGATGGATGGTGCGGTGACGCGGCTGTCACGCATGCCGTCGGCAAAATTAGTCATACCGCGAACAAGCTATTGAACGTGACGCTCGCCGATTTGAATTTGGCAATCGAGCAGATTGCCCTGAAACAACAGTGGAGTCAAATCTCCCGTCAAATGCAAAGCTTTGTCGAACATCAAGGTTTTTCGGTCGTCGAGACGTTAGTCGGCCACGGGATCGGACGAAAAATGCACGAACCTCCGCAGGTTCCGAATTATTACGAATCGAAGCATGCAGCCGACGATTTCGATATCCGGCCCGGAGTCGTGATCGCGATCGAACCGATGATCAATGTGGGAAGTAAACATGTCCGCACGTTAGCCGATCACTGGACGATCGTTACGTCCGATGGAAGCCTCAGCGCCCACTTCGAACACACCGTGGCCGTTACGGAATCGGGCGTGCGCCGACTTACTGCCCCGCCTGACGAATCTGAATTGGAATTCGTTGCCGCCGAATTTCGCGATTCAGCCCGATGGTTCGACTGGTAGCTTGGACTCCTCAAGCCTGTCGCCACATGCCTATCGGACAAACGGTTTCTGCTGCTCGTAAAGCTTGAGGCGTTCCCTGCATTCTGAATTTGTAATGTCGCAAAGTCGAATCGCGCGCTTTTGCGTTTCGATCGCTTTTACGAATTCGCCTTTACAGGCATGAGCGGCAGCAAGTGCTTCCAAACTGCTGACGTTTTCGCCAGCTTTTTCAATGGAATGCTTGGCCAAATCAATCGCCGTGTCCGGGCGATAAAATTCTTCTTCTGGGCATGTGGCCAGCAGCCACGCCGCTCGTGCCGATGCAACGCCGTTGTCATCGATTTTGGCAGCTTGAAGATAATCGTCATAGGCATCGCGCCACTGTCCCAAGCCCTGCCGCGAGTCGCCACGATTGATGAGCGCTGCGGCGTCATTCCCACGCATGCGCACTACGAAATCGAAATCTTTGGTCGCCGCTGCAAAATCGCCCATTCTACAGCAGGCCAATCCGCGCCCCGTCAACGCTTGCAAATCGCCGGAGTTAATTTCCAGAGCCCGCGTGTAGCTGTCGACCGCCGCTGAAAAATCAAGTAGCGCGCTTTGTGCCTCTCCGCAGTTATACCAGCCGAGCGATTCCTTCGGTTGCAATTGGCAAACGGTTTGAAAGTCGGACAATGCCTCGTTGAGCATTCTTGAGTCGGCCAGCAACATGCCCCGGTTTAGAAATGCTCGCCAACGTGTTGGATCGAGTTCGATCGCCTCGATCGCGTCCGCCAAAGCTTGGTCGGCGATGATATTCGCTTGTGGACGATTGCTGGCCGAGACGAAATCGGCCGCCAACTCGGCGCGCATTTCACAGCGCCGGTTGAGCGCCCAGGATTTGACCGACCGCAAGTATTCTGTTTCTGATTCACTGACTTGGCCGTCCATTTCGGACTGACATCTCTCAATGATGTGCGTAAAGTCCGATGCCGATCGAGCGGCTTGCGTCAGGTTGTGAATTTTCTGTTTGAGCGTCGATTGCGGCGTGGGCGTTTTGTCATCGCCAGCAATCAACAGGCCACAGGCGATCAATAAAATAGCCATGCCCAGCGTGAACCGGGCAATCAAAGTCGAATAGTTCGTCTCGAACATCATTCCCTCCATGGAAGTATCGAAAAGTGTTCAGTCCGCCGCGGCGGACTGATTACTGAAAACTAATCTCTAGAATCAGGGGGCTGACTCCCCCCGCTCGCCCACTGAAAACTCCTACCCCTGCGGCTCCGTCATTCGCATCGGATCGAGCGCCGCCTTTAACTGCTCCTCCGACAAGATTTTCTTTTCGAGGCATAGTTCGCGGATCGTTTTGCCGGTCGCAAAGGCCTCTTTGGTGAGCTTAGCGGCCATTTCGTAACCGATCAGCGGATTCAAACTCGTAGCCATCGACAAACTTTGTTCGACGGCGGCATGGCATTGTTCGATGTTGGCTTCCAAGCCCTCGGCGCAAAAATCGATAAACGCCTGGGCCCCGCTGGAGAGCAACATGATGCTCTCGAGTGTCGTGTGGGCCATGACCGGCATCATAATGTTTAACTGAAACTGCCCGCCGGCAGCGCCGCAGACGATGAGAACTTGGTCGTTTCCCAGCACGCGGGCAGCGACTTGCATTAGGCTTTCGCACATTACGGGATTTACTTTTCCAGGCATGATCGAGCTGCCTGGTTGTCGCGACGGCAATTGCACCTCGTTAAAGCCGCAGCGCGGACCGGACCCCAGCCAGCGAATATTATTCGCCAAGTTAAACAACGTCGCCGCGATCGTGCGCAAATGCCCGTGACACTCCACCAATCCGTCGCGCTGCGCATTGGCTTCGAAGTGATTCACCGCTTCGATAAACGGAACGCCGGTTTCCCGCGCGAGGATTTCCGCGACGCGACTGCCGAATTCAGGGTGAGTATTAATGCCGCTACCGACTGCGGTTCCGCCGACAGGAAGTTCGCGGACGTCGTTGATCGCCGACCGCGCTCGCTCGATCGAAAGTTCGATTTGCCGGGCGAAGCCACCGAATTCTTGCCCAAGCCGCAGCGGCGTTGCATCCATCAAATGGGTGCGACCAATCTTGATTACTTGATCCCACCGGCGCGCTTTGTCCGCCAAAACACCGTGCAGACGTTGCAAAGCCGGAACGAGTTGATTTTTAAGCTGCAAACCAACGGCAACGTGAATTGCAGTCGGAAAAGTATCGTTGGTGCTTTGGCCCATGTTGACATGATCGTTCGGATGAATCGGCTTGGCCATCTCGAAACGGTCGCCACCCGCGATTTCAATCGCGCGATTGGCGATCACTTCGTTCACGTTCATGTTGCTGGACGTTCCCGAACCAGTTTGAAACACGTCGATCGGAAACTGATCGTCGAATCGCCCTTCGGCGACCTCGCGCGCCGCGTCCAACATCGCGGTAACTTGGTGATCGGAGAGTCGATTTATTCCAGATTGAGTTAGCTTTCCCAAATCGCGATTGGAGATGCCGCAAGCATATTTCACCAGTCCCATCGCGCGGATCAAAGCCGAAGGCAGCGGCCAACCCGAAACTGGAAAATTTTCTACCGCTCGCTGCGTTTGTGCGCTATAGTATGCATTCGCGGGAACATGAATTTCACCCATCGAGTCGTGCTCGATGCGAAAAGTCGGCTTCGGCGAAATTGCTTTTGTCGTCATTGCTGTTGATCCCATTCGAATGCGGCGAGGATGATAGCTCAGCCCCGCACACACTCCAAGTCGAACTTTGCTAGCCGCAGGGGACTGTCCCCTGACCCCCTCGTGCCCCAAGCCGTATCTTATAGTTTTTCTCCTCAAATGACAGCATCTCCGACCAACCAACTATTCGCATACCTTTCTACTCTCAACTCCCAACTCCCACCGTAGCAATATGTCAAACCTCGAAACACTTCGCAGAGAATACGAGTCTCATGGCATTTCCGAATTGGACATGAACGGCGATCCGTTTCGGCAATTCAAACTCTGGTTCGAGGACGCAATCGCGCGATGCACGGCCGATTGGTTCGAGCCCAACGCGATGTGCTTGTCGACTGCGGATCGAAGCGGCTTCGTGACGAGTCGCACGGTCTTGCTAAAGCACTTCGACGATCATGGATTCACTTTTTTTACCAATTACGATTCGGAAAAGGCTCGGCAAATCGCCGCTAATTCTCAAGTCAGTTTGTTGTTGCATTGGCCGCATTTGGGTCGCCAAGTTCGCATCGATGGAACGGCCGAAAAGACCTCTCGCGAAATTTCCGAACGGTATTTTCATTCACGGCCGCGTGGCGCTCAAATCGGAGCGAGTGTCTCGCGTCAATCGCATTTCGCGCCGACTCGCGACGAAATGGATCGGCAATATCAATTGCTCGAACAGCGGTACCAAGATCAGCCGATCCCTTTGCCCGATGATTGGGGTGGGTTTCTCGTCACGCCGCGACAAATGGAATTTTGGCAAGGCCGCATCGATCGCTTGCACGATCGATTTCAATATCGACTCGCCGAATCAGGCAAGTGGCAAATGTCGCGACTTTATCCCTAATTGGATCGTTCGCAACTCGAGCCCAGCGGGCTTGTGCCATTGGCAATGCAGATTGCCAGCAAAAAACGAGCATCCCTTCCTTATTCCATTGCGGAAACTACCACCAATGAATCGGACTTCGTTAGACAAATCCAAAATTAAAATCGTCCTGGTCGAAGGAGTTCACGACTCGGCTGTGGAAACAATGCAACGTGCTGGTTACACGCAAATCGTTCGCCATGCCAAGTCACTTTCGTCGGAGCAGTTGCGAACGGAGATTGCCGATTGTCACATGCTTGGAATTCGGTCGCGAACTCAAGTGTCCGCACAGGATCTTGCGAGCTCACCAAAGCTGATCGCGATCGGCTGCTTTTGCATCGGAACCAACCAAGTCGATTTGACGCAAGCGATGACGCTGGGAATTCCGGTTTTCAACGCACCCTATTCCAATACTCGCAGCGTCGCCGAACTCGTTTTGGGCGAAGCCATTCTTTTGCAGCGCCGCATCCCGGAAAAAAACGCCGCCGCCCACCTTGGCCATTGGATCAAGTCGGCGGACGGTGCCCATGAAATCCGTGGTAAGACATTGGGGATTATCGGTTACGGGAATATCGGAACCCAGCTCAGCGTGATGGCGGAGTCTTTGGGAATGAGGGTCATCTTTCACGATATCGTTACCAAATTACCGCTGGGAAACGCCCGACAAGTTTCGTTGCTCGAATTGCTGCGTTCCTCAGACGTGATCACGCTGCACGTTCCCGAAAATGATTCGACTACCCATTTGATTGGCCCGGCGGAACTGGCGCAGCTCAAACCGAATTGCGTGTTGATTAACACTGCGCGGGGCAAGGTAGTGGATTTGGCCGCACTCGAATCGGCGCTCGATCATGGCAAGCTTAAAGGGGCGGCGATCGACGTCTTTCCATTGGAGCCGCGCGCAGATGACGAACCTTTCGAAAATCCATTGCGGCGGTTCGACAACGTCCTGCTAACGCCGCACATCGGCGGCAGCACCGTCGAAGCCCAAGAAAACATCGGCCGCGAAGTCGCCGAAAAACTTGTCCAATACAGCGACCAAGGCTCGACGGTCGGCGCAGTGAACTTTCCCGAAGTTGCGTTGGCCGCGCATCCGGACCAACATCGGTTATTGCACATTCATCACAATCGTCCTGGCGTCTTGTCGGAAATCAACCGGGTCTTTTCTGCGAACGCGATCAATATCTTGGGACAGTATTTGCAAACCAACTCGACGGTTGGCTACGTCGTCATCGACGTCGACCGCGAGTACAGCGACCTTGCTCTACAAAAAATCCGCCAAGTCGACGGTACCATCCGCTGCCGAATACTGTGGTAGCGCCATTCGCAATTGGTAGGGTGGGCTGAGTCATCGAGTCCCGCCATCAGCACCATCCCACCAGCTTGTCTCCTCAATGTTTAACCGCCCAGCATCTTGGCGCTGACGGCGTCGCGCGGATCGAAGCGATCCGGTTAAACAAAGATGACAAGGCGACCAACTGGACTGCAATTATCGCAAGCGAATTACATCGGGCGCGACGATCTCATTGAAAATCTTATTCTCCCATCCGTCGAAATTAACTTCAAAGCGAAATTTGCTGACTTTTCTTACGATGGTTGCATCGCGCCACGAATTTCTTCCCCAACGGACTTGAATTTTGGCTTTGGACTTTAGGCTTTCGAGGAATTCATCGCTGTATTTCCCTTCCTCGGAATCATCGCTTTCTGCCCCGTCTCTATTTTCGTCGTCAGATTCTTCTTCGTCTTTCTCGGCTCCTTGTCCCTTGGCTTTCGGCTGACCATCGCCACGAGACTTCGGACGATCACCTTGAGCGAACGGTTTGCCGAATCCACCGCTGGCGTCGCCACTGACACTGAGCTTGAATTTTCCGTTGGGGGAAATCCGAATCCCAAGCTTGAATTCCACAACTAAATCACCAAACATTTCGACGAAGGCATCTCGCTTTATGGTTTGACCCGGGACGTTTAACTGGCCCACCGACCGCGAAAGCCCAGGATTGGTGGCCAAGCTCTCGGAGAATGATTCGGGTGTGATGCCCAATTCCGCACACGCCTGATTCACGTCCAACTCTGTTTCGAACCTGCGCGACATATTGGAGATCGGTTCGCCGGTTCTCGTCGGTCGCAGTAAACCAATCTTGCGCAGCGAACTCTCGAATCGGAGTCGGTCCTCTTGAAACAAGCGGCTCATGTCGTTTTGCGTGCAATACATTTCGAGCAAGTCATCGGCCTCGGGAAAAGCACTCTGGTTGGCTTCTACGTGCTTTCGGATTTCGTCTTCTTTCTCAATAACGCCGTTAAAATGGCAGGACATGCACGAGATGCCGTTAGTTACGGTGCGGTCGGGGCGACCCGGATCCGTGACAATTTCCGTTGGCCCCCGATCCAATCGCTTGCCGTTCGCATTCGTCAACATATAGCCTTGAAAGCCATTCGGAAGCGTAAAAATCATTTCGCCGCCGTCCTGTTCGAAGGCACCTTTGTCGCTAGACGGGCCCGCCGGATGTTCGAACAAGTTCTTGCGGCCGACGTTGGCACCGAAATCGTAGCTCTTCCAATAGGAACCATACGCCGATTCGTGACGTTCGATCAAGCGATTGTTTTGCGAAATGCCGGACCGATTGAAACCCGCTCGTTTGGCTTTGCCCTGTTGGATATTTGTCGCAACATCGACGCGCAACAAGTCCTCCAGCTCTTTTACCGTTTCCGGAACCTCCAAAAGCGCGTGATACAACGGGGGCTCGGACGCTTTGGCGACGAACCAGTCGATTCGGATGTGCGGCATCGCGGTTCCAGTATTTTCCACAAAGTACTTGCCCATGTCTTCTTGCGAGACGAACGCGTATGGATACGTTGACAATATCTTCGTCCACGACGATTCCGCCCAATTGGCTTCCCTCAAATCGACGCGGAACAAAGTTGTGTTCGGGTCAATGGTCTGGGGCACGATGACTTCCTTGTTCCACGACAGACTATTGATCAGTTTTGCAAATGCGATGCGGTAAGTTTGCAACTCGTCTTGCGACGAACCGGAATTGAACAAGTTCGCGAGGCTAAAATATCGTTGAAAACGCCGCTCGCGGGGATTGAATTTTTGCAAGTCCGCTTGAATGAGTTTTTCGGTATCGAAGACTGCGATAAACGGACGGTCGTTGTTCGTGTTCCAATCGGGCGCGCCTGCCGCGATCCATTTCTTGAGATCGTCGATTTCTGATTGGCTCGGACGGGGCTCGACACCCGCCGGCGGCATTTCGCCCTTTACCATTCTTTCCGAGATCAATGACTGAGCGGCGCTCTTCGGGTAGACATAATGATTTCCGCTGCTGAGGCGGCGCACGTCCAACACAAAGTTAAACCCGCCCTCGTTGCTTCCTTGGTTGCCGTGACAATCGTAACAATGCTTTTTCAAAATCGTTTCGGCGGTTATCGCAAGTTGCAATTGTTCGGGTGACACAGGCGCGAACGCTTTTTTTGGTGCCGTTCGCTTGCGAAGTTCAAGCCACTCGCGCACGTAAGACTGATCGCGTTCGCTCAATTTTTTCAGCGGGATCTGCTTGGCGGTGCCATCGGCCAGCTTTAGAACAACCATTTCACCGTCAAGGCGATCCAGTGTGGCCATCAACTTGAATTGCCCGCTGCTGTCCGCAAATTCGCGTTCCTGAGCGATTCCACCTTTGCAAATACAAACAACAAGACTTGCCATACAAATGACGAAGCGAATCATTGGCCACCCTTTCCAACAGGATGCAAAAATTTGGCTGGCGTGCGAATCGGTTTCATTTTAATGCCGTTTACGTGGGGTGTCACTATTGCCCTGGCCCAGGTCGGCCCAAGAATCACTTCCAATCGGCCTGTTTACCGTCGGTCATAAATGAAGCCGACTGGGCTAAGGATCAAGGCTGGGGTCAGCAGGAGGTCGCAAATTAGGGCTAGGATGAGCAGAGTGACAATCGCTAGTGCAAATTGCCGAGCGGGGAGGAAGCTGCTAAAGGAGAACGCGATCAGGCCGATGCAACTTATCAGAGTCGTGAAAAACATGGCACGCGAACAATTTCCAATCGTGCTTGCTACGGCTTCGTTTCGCGAATCGCCCAGCATGATCCGTGCCCGATACCACTGTAAAAAATGGACGGTGGAATCGACGGCAATTCCCATACCGATGCTGGCGGTCAAAATCGTGCTGATGTCTACGTTGGCACCCAACCATCCTAGTCCGCCGAATAGCACAACATCCGGAAGGACATTCGGGATCATCGCAACCAAGCCCGCCCAAAAACTCCGAAGCATGAGCATCACGAGCGGCGCGATCAATACAAACGCCATCGAGAAACTGCTTGAGAGTTCACTAAACAATCTTTCGCGACCGATCGTCGACAAAAGCCACATCCCGGTTGGCGAGATTTTCACGTCTGCCGCTGGGTCGATACTCTGGAGAGCCGCCTCGTTGAGCTGCGCCAACCATTGCTTCGCCGGTTGATCTAGCTTGGCTGAAACACCGACCCAAATTCGCCATGCACAACGACCATTTCGTTCCGCCAACCAACGTTCGTCCGAAAGTTCGCCCTTGGCTTGGCCAAAACCGGAATCGAAGAAACTTCGTTGAATCGTCGATCGGCCCGACGATGCCAACCGCAACTGGGGAACGAGCTGCGCCGCAGAAAAACTTGACTGAACAAAAGGGAGCCTGGCGACGCTACTTTGAATCCGCCGCACGGTCTCGATTTGTTTGTGCCACGGCACTTCTTTCGAATTCGGCATCGTGACGATAAGTTCGAGTGAGTTTAGAGGAATGAAGTTCTTCCCCAGCCAGCGAGAGTTTTGGCTTACCGTATGCCTGCCGGAAAATAATCGTTCGGGTGCTAAATCCGTTTGAATGTGCGGCAAGCCCCAGATCGCAACGCCACCAATCGCCAGAAACGCCAACATGATCGCCGCCGAAAACCGCTTGGCTCGTTTTGGCTTTTCCCAAACGAATCGGTTTGCAAATGACGCGATGCGATTGGTGGGACCATTGCCCTCGAGCAACGACCAATCCCATCGCTCAGGCCAAACCAACAGCATGGCTGGAAACAACGTGAGCAACGTTGCCAATGCAATCAGGAGCGCCAGCGACGAGAAAAAACTAAATTGTCGGACGGCTTCGATCTCGCTAAAACTCAAAGTCAAAAATCCCAATATCGTCGTACCGATTGCGACCGTAGTCGGCAGCCAGCCGTGTTTGATGGCTTGAGTTACTGAAACGGCGTGGTCGCCGGAATGCAGCGCCAGGCGATAATAATTCGACAAGTGGACGCCGGACGACAAACTGAGAACG
>JANMEB010000540.1:0-1762 GCA_031376585.1 Planctomycetota bacterium
CAAACGCACTTCACCCTACGCGATGTTCAATGCCTTCGACGCGCCGAGCGGCGAGTTCTGCCTGGCACAACGGGAGACCTCGAACACACCACTTCAGGCGTTGTCACTGCTCAACGACACTGTGATCCTTGAGGCCGCCGAGGCGATGGGTGAACAATTGGCATCCACTCCGGTCACGGATGCGGAACGGATCGACCTCATTTTCAAACGGTGCCTCAACCGCTCCGCTTCGCCCGAAGAACAAATCCGCGTCTCTCAGTTTGTCCATCAACAACGCCAACGACTCGCTACGGGTGAACTGCGGGCAAGCACACTGCTGCCCAACATTGTTTCGAGACGATCGATTCCGAATGACACTGAAACGCCTCCCGTTGAAACGGAAAAAATAGAGCCCCGAATGGACGAGGTCGCCGCCTGGGCCGCAACAGCGCGAGTGATTCTAAATCTTGACGAAACTATCATGCGAAACTAATCGCGATCGCAAGGGCCAACTTCATTATGAACTGTCAAATCCATCAATTTGCTGAACGCGGTATCCGTGCCTCGCGCCGTTGGTTCCTGGAGCAATGCGGGATCGGGTTGGGAAAGATCGGCCTGGCGACACTCGCCAGTGCCGGGCTGGGTCGGACCGGCGTAGCGGCTCAAACCGCGCGGACCGCAAACTTCCCTTCGCCTCGTTTTGGGCAGGCCAAGGCCGTGATTCATCTGTTCATGGCCGGCGCGCCGTCTCATCTCGAACTGTTCGACTTCAAACCCGAATTGCTCAAGCACGATGGCAAGCCTCTGCCGCCATCCATCATTGGCGACCAGCGGTATGCCTTTATTCGCGCCGATGCGGCCGTCATGGCGCCGCGATTCACGTTCGCCAAACATGGCACCTGCCAAATGGAACTTGGCGAACCTCTGCCGTTCCTCGGAAAAATCGCCGACGAACTGTGTTTGGTTCGCTCGGTGACCACGGATCAATTCAATCACGCTCCGGCACAAATACTTTTCAATACAGGTTTCGCCCAGCCCGGCCGGGCTTGCATGGGATCCTGGATCACGTACGCGCTTGGGTCGGAATCAAAAGACCTGCCGGCATTTGTGGTGATGAGTACGGGTGCCGGAATTAGCGGCGGCTCTGCCAATTGGGCTAGTGGATTTTTGCCAACAAAATTCTCGGGCGTGCGTCTGCGAAATCAAGGCGATCTCATTCTCAACCTTGCCAATCCCCCTGGCGTTGACGCGCGGCTGCAGCAGGATTCGCTTGATTTGATTCAAGACCTCAATGCCCGCTCTGCTCAATGGGTCGGCGATCCTGAAATTGAGTCGCGAATCAGTGCCTATGAGATGGCTCACCGTTTGCAATCCAGTGCGCCGGAACTAATGAATTTGAAAAGCGAACCCCAGGAAACCCTGGACCTTTATGGATGCCACCCGGATCAACCGTCGTTTGCACGTGCTTGTCTGGTTGCCCGCCGGATGGTTGAGCGTGGGGTTCGGTTTATCAACATCTATCACGAAGGCTGGGATGCACATAGCGATGTCGTTGGAAACCATCGTGAGAACTGCGCCGCCACCGATCAAGGCACTGCGGCGTTGATACAAGACCTCAAGCGATGCGGATTGCTCGATTCTACTTTGGTGATTTGGGGCGGGGAATTTGGTCGAACACCGATGGTGGAAAGTAACGCATCGCTCGGGCGCAGTCTGGGCCGTGATCATCACCCCCAGGCATTCTCGATGTTGATGGCTGGCGGAGGAATCCGTGGCGGCTTGA
>JANMEB010000555.1:0-2347 GCA_031376585.1 Planctomycetota bacterium
CTCGTTAGTCGAAGCCGAAGAGCAACTGTTGGCTCTGGCCGCGACGGAATTGCCATTGATCCTTGTCCGCGATTTGCTTGACGATGTGGCGCATCAGGCAGATCGGGAGTCCCACGCGGCCGAAGCCGGAATAATCGCAAAACTTTTGCACGATCGTGATGCTGCACTCCTCAAGCTGCTCGCGCGAAAGCGGGTGGATACAAAGTCCGTGGCGGTGGTCGAGGATTTTCTTAAGGCCGATCGAAGCGAACGAACTGCAGACGGTGAAATCGAATGTCGGCTCCAGCTATCCGATCAGGCGCGGCGCTTGTTGGCCCATTGGGCAGATCGCGGTTTTGCGGAAAAGCGTGGCATCAGCGACGACTTGTTGGGGCGTGTGGAGATGGGGCGACGTACGCTGGAAGACCTCCAGCGCAGCTTGGCAGCGGTCCCGGATGAGACCTCGGTTCGCGAAGTCGCCGAACAGTTGAAGGCTGCGTCGAAGGAACTCTCGACTTTGGATTTACAGCTCCAAAGGTTAGATCGTGAGCTCGATACGCGGCGCAACGAACGATCGTTATTGAAGAGCCAGTTATCCAAACTCGCGCGAGTCGTGGCCGAAGAGAGGAATCGGGGCGAGGAGGACGCTCGCTTAGCGAATCTTCTGACTCGTACCCAAACCACGATGCAGCAGTTTTTGCGGCGCGCCACGACCAGCAAGATCGATCGTCTGTCGGAACTCGTTACAGAAGCGTTTCGGTTTTTGCTTCGAAAGAAGTCTTTTGTGCAACGGGTTCAAATTAATCCGGACACATTTGCCATTACATTGTTCGACACCACCGGGACGCCCATCGCCAAACAAAGGTTGTCCGAAGGCGAGAAACAGATTTTCGCGATTTCCGTGTTGTGGGGACTGTCTCGCGCGGCAGGTCGTCCACTACCGGCGATTATCGACACTCCTATGGCTCGCTTGGACTCCGAGCATCGCCAGCAGCTTGTCGAACGCTACTTTCCCAACGCCAGTCATCAAGTCCTGATTCTCTCGACGGACACGGAAATCGAACGGCGATATTTTCAATTGTTGCAGCCGCATATTGCCCGGGCTTATCACCTGAATTACGACGAGGAACAAAGAATGACCGTAGCCGAAGAAGGATATTTTTGGGAACCCGAAATGGCCGAAGATCTGGCGGAGGTGTCAGCATGAGCATCAAGCAGATCCGCCTCTCGTCCCAAGCCAAGGATCAACTGATCCGGCTCAAAACTCGAACTGGAATTGACCAGTGGAACATTCTCTGCCGTTGGGCGTTCTGTTTATCGCTAGCCGAACCGACACCTCCCACGCCGATCGACATTCCTACGGATAGTAATGTTGAAATGACCTGGCATGTTTTCGCTGGCGAGTGCCACGAACTGTATCTTGCCGTTTTAAAGGAACGATGTGCGCGACACGGTTTGGATGCGTCGACCGACACGTTGAATCGACAGTTTCGACTCCACCTGCATCGAGGCATCAGCTATTTGGCGACGCCGAACAAGATCCGTTCAATTAGCGATCTGATCCTACTTGCCCGATGAATGATCATCGCGGCGGCAAATTGCCGCTGATCGCGATTGACGGCACCGGACAACAACCTAGGAAGTTCAATGGGAATGACAGGAGTCGAACCTGCACACCGTGAGGAACTTGATCCTAAGTCGCAAATTGGAGCTATTCTGGCCGGGCAGCGATCATTGAAAGTTGTTCGCTGAAATCGGTCTCTAGATGGATCGATCTATGAGTCGCTCGCAAATGGAACGCCACTCACTAGCAACACCTAGTTTAGATGCCCATTCGGAAATGTAAGCTCGATCGAGCTTGTCGCCTTGTAGCTTCATCATTCCGGCGATGTCTCGAAGGTGCTTTTGGCTGACTCCGTCGCTGAGCTGGTAGTAGATTAGCTTGTTCAGTAATACGTCTTCCGGCGACGCGAACCAGACGGAGTATTCCTGTTCGCTCGTGATTCGGCGGACTCGGGATTTTTCGGATTGGGTGAAATCGGTTCGGGGAGGCACGATCACATCGACTTTGAGCCCTGAAGCTGGATGGATGATGTTGAACTGCGAGCAACGCTGCACTGCATCGCGAGGCGCCATTTCGGGGATGTCATAATCGGGTGCTGGAAACGCAGCGTACAACTGGGGCAGCGTTTCCAGGGTTAGCTCGGCCACGATGTCCACGTCATTTGTGAAGCGCGGTTCGCCGTAGGCCATACTCGCCATTGAACCGACAACGCAGTAATGAATCCCATGCGTCTCAAAGAAATTTGCTACGAGCTGCATCAGCTCGTGAGGCTGCAATTCAACCGGGTTCATGGCTCGCCACTCC
>JANMEB010000559.1:0-3770 GCA_031376585.1 Planctomycetota bacterium
GCGACTTGCCTGTGGTCGGCGACTTCAACGGCGATGGCGTGGACGAACCCGCGCTCTACCATCGCGGAAGTCACTCCCACGTCGCAGGCTTGTAACGTCGCATCGAATCAAATTGCGTTCCCCAAATTCCGAATCCCGTGCTACCCAATCGAGAAAAGCGATTGGTGGTTTCAGGGTGTCGGCGAATCGCGCGCCAAATTTCGATTCCGTCGGGCACACTTCGAAAAGCTTGTCCAGAATGCGAGATGTGAATCGATGGCATCGCGCCACCGTCAACCAAAGACTTATTCCGGAAAGTTATTTACGCGTGATACTGCCGTCCCAGCCAACGATCGTTCGCGAGATTCCAAGCAGGCACCTTGGCGAAACGATTTTCGGAGGGTTGCGTAAGGCAGTACCAAAGCGGACGTACGCCGAATTTCATGACATTCAAGGCTTTGTCGCCGCTTGAGATCAAAGCATCGATTGAGGTTGGGGTTGTCGCCTCCCAATACGGGTCCACTACGACGCGAACCTGATAGTCACCTGTCTCGTGGAACGAGGCGAAGCGATAATTGCCATGACCGCCCGTCCGCGTGGAGGCAATGATCACTCCCTCGTCGTTATAAAGTTGAACCAATACTCCGGGAATTGCCGGTTCGCCGCGATCCCGAGCGCCGTTGCCATCGCGATCAATAAAAACATGGCCGCGAATCTCAGCCTTGAAAAAGAACACGTTATCTTGCAATTCTTCCACGCCGGTATTCCGCTCGATGATGTCGGCTAACGTCGTTCGTTCCAATTGCGCGAGCGTGGAACCCGAAAACGAGCGCTGATACCAGAACCTATCGCCGTCGCGTAATCGCGCAAATTGGTCGCTCAGAATTCGCTGGATCAGCGGTCCGGTGGAGCTGCCGCGGACATGGTCCTCAGCCAAGCCACCTACCCACAGGTCAATATTATTGACATTGCCATAAAGTTTTTGCAACGATTTTCGCAAATCGGGGTCCGTGGTGATTTGCGCAAAACTAGTCACACGCGGCAATCCGTAAGCATCGCGAACGGCATTGTAATTCGCCAAGCCATGATCGCGACCGCGCTGGATATTGAGCGACGCTAGATCCAGCCCGCCTTGGCCGGGTTTGCCAAATAGGAAATTCCGCAAGCTATCGACGATCTGATTGTCTAGCTCCTCGGCATGGGTGGAAGCAGCGTATTTGAGAATCCCGTCCACGCCAGTTTGTTTGAACAAGTTGGGATTCGAGAAGGCCTCGAACAAGGCGATCTCGCCGTTGACGTCGATCGTTTGACCCGCCTCGTTGACATAACTGAACTTGATGGGTCGGCCGTTGTTGTCGAAAAACTCAACGTCATCGTTGATCGTACTGTGCAATCGAAAGGCAGCGGTGGAGAATTCATTGGCGATGCCAGGGTTCACGTTTTGGTTGTAACCGCGATAGGGCTTGAGCGCATTCTGACCCAGAAGCGCTGGCAGCCATTCCCGATAAGTGATGACTTGTAGTTCTGCGATTACCAATGCCCGGGCCTTTTGGTAGACCTGCTCGTCGTTCAAAGTGGCGTCGGCCGCAGCGATTTCGTTCGCCAATCGGTTATGCTCGCGGATAAATAAGGTGTGCATCGAAGTAAGTTCGATGTTTTCGTTGGATCGTACATCGCCTGCCAAAAACAACTCGTTGTCCGGCGATCGATGTGCGTCGTTGTTATTCGGCAAACCAAGCGTGTTGAGCGGCGGCAGTTGGCCGACGGCAGACTCAAGCACATTGAGTTTTCCGTTCAAGAATGTGCGCAACGCCGCAGACCTAATGGAGTCGGAGCCGTAGATCATCGAGCCATCGATCCAGGCGCTTACCTGGTTGATTTGCTGGCGAGGATTTTGCACGTTGGTTCCGGTTGAAGTGTTGAAAACCGAACGTTTCAACGGGATCACTTGAGTTCCCGTGGAATTCGGGTCAAACAACGGGTCGCCGAGGGGGACTTTAATATTGAATATCTCGGTTGGACTAGCGGACTTGGTTAGGTCGAGATCATGGTCGAGAAACTGTCCCCAAACATAAATATAGGCGGTCAAATCGCGCTCGTTGGGCGTGTTCTGGTTGCTGTGTGCAACCAGCTCATTGCTGATTTCGCGGGCGCTAGGGCGCGAGGCACCCGAGGGACTGGAGATGCCGTCGCCGTACTCTGCAGGCGCGAAGCGCAAAAGCAGTTCGTCGGTGCTGCCCCAATCCGGATGCAGCAAGTTGTTGCCGGTTCCATCGATCGAATGAACTGCGTCGCCAGATAACAACTCGCGGTGTTCCAACTGCTCGAGTTCAAGTCGCGATTCCCAGCGGAGCCAGCCGATGCTTGCACGCGATCTGCGTCGACGTCCAGTTGCCGGTTGCGACGCCACAAGATTCGGCTTCCAATCGAATTGCATCGATGAGATAACCGCATTGGTCGCCGTTTTCATGTCCCGGAACCACGAAAGCGCAGTGGTCCTAACGCGGTTCAAAGCGGCGAACGCAGAGGCGACTTCCATCCGAAAGCCACCTATCAAGATGGTTATGCCGTGCAACAGGAATCGAATGAGCATGTTCGAGCCCAACCCAAACTTCAGGGAGTGAATAAAACAAACAAACTGTGGCCGCGTGACGGAGTGGGGCCCAACCGAGCATTGTGCTTGTGCGGCACATCAGTCGAGCATTGTGCGTGTGCGGCACATCAGTTTCCATCGTAATCAAACGCCTACGAAACGCCGAGGCAATTCACAATTCCTACAAACAGTTTTTGACGGGCTGGGAAGAATAACTGTTTGCTGTTCGGTCCTGAGACCGTTTCAGTGGCTGAATTAGTTTAATCTAGAGCGTTGCCAAAGGAAATCAAAACAACTTTTTATTCTCATTTCATTGACCGCAACGACGAGGAAACAGGTACGGAGTGCCGGGCCTTGCGTCGGACATTGGAGGCAAATGAAGTAGTCGGACAGGTAGGAAATCGTCAATCACCTGGGTTTAAGCTTTGCTTGGCCGAGCTGGATCACTTTTTCGATTGTATTCCAGCCGCGCGTCGTGGCTGCCACAGCGAATTCATTTTCAACAAAAGCATTCGGATAGCCAAATTTGCTTCCGACTTGATGAGCAATACAAAGCAAATCGCAACCGACGATCTCAATGACTTCAACTCCTGCTTTTTTGGTCCAAAACGGAAGCGTTGGCGCGGTTCCCAGCGGCTTTTGAATCATTGTCACGTACGCTTTAGCTTGTGCCCCAAGCTTCCGTCGGTGAAACGGCTGGCGGGCAACTAAGGCCGACAGCTCGTCAACGGTGCGAATAAAAACGGCGATGTCAGATCCGAACCCTTGGCGAAGGCCAGCTTCGATTTTCTTGACCAAGCTTGAGGCATTCTTCGCTGAACTGCGGAACAAGACGTTGCCGCTTTGGATATAGGTTGCCACGTCGCTGAAGCCAAGTCCTTCAAATAATTCGACGAGGTCGCGCATCGGGATCAACTTGTGTCCCCCGACGTTGATGCCGCGCAAGAAAGCTATATAGATCGTCATTTTCGATTTCATTCCGGGAGGAGGATATCAATCTGATTTTTGCTGGGCTCGACGAACGGCTACTTTTTCAAGAACGGGATTGGCTTTAAATCAATTGTCTTGATGGATTGAAGGTACTCGAGGACGTGCGCAGATTTTTCGGCACCGATTTGTGCGTGGAAGTGCAGCGAAAAGCCATGGGGGCCACGGGAGTCCATTAATTTTGGCTCCAGCGTCAAGAACGATTTGACTG
>JANMEB010000563.1:0-1460 GCA_031376585.1 Planctomycetota bacterium
GCGTCATAAGAATCATCGACATCGCCCAATTCGCGCACGCTGAGTTCGGCTGAAACTAACTTTACGGCTCGTTGCATCACGCCCGGCGAGCCGACGACAACGCGGCGCATGTTGGACAGGGCAGGGGAGTTCCAACTGCGGACGATAATCTCGGGGCCGATCCCCGCCGGGTCGCCCATCGTGATAACTATCAAACGTTTTGGCATTCTGTCATTTTAGGCTACTTCGGACAAAGCGACAGAGTATACGAATATGCGAGCCCGTCTCTGGGTACTTGCGGAGGGAACGAAGCTGCGTAACGATCTTCTTGGTATGCAATTGCATAGAGAGAGGAAAGCACAGTCCGACGCCGTTTATAAATAGTTTCTAAGCCTCGTTTATGACCGAAGTCACGCGCATCCTATCGCAAATTGAAATCGGCGATCCATCTGCGGCGGAACATTTGCTGTTGCTTGTCTACGACGAGCTACGCAAACTTGCGGCGGCCAAATTGGCCAACGAGAAATCAGGACAAACACTTCAGCCGACCGCGCTGGTACACGAAGCGTACCTCCGACTTGTGGATGTCAAGGCGACTCAACAATGGACGGGTCGAGGGCATTTCTTTGCGGCGGCCGCTGAGGCAATGCGGCGAATATTAATCGACAAAGCACGTCACAAGGCAAGCCTCAAAGCCGGAGGGCAACTCCATCGCGTGGAACTGTCAGATGTGGAGCCGGAGATTGCGGGGCCACAACTTGATTTGCTGGCGTTAGATATCGCACTTGAGCAACTTTCGGCTATTGACGCTCGTGCCGCGTCCGTTGTCAAGCTACGCTTTTTTGCGGGATTTACGATTCCACAGGTTGCCGAAGCTTTGGAAATATCCGTCGCCACGGCAGAAAACGACTGGGTTTATGCCAAGAATTGGCTGCGCGTCCAAATGACGCCCGAGGAATGAGAGCGTTCGAATTAAAATTTTCGGATCTTTGTTTCAAAATCGGTTAGGGGATTCGCATGCGATTTACGCATTGTCAATTAGGGAGTAATCGTAATTTCTAAAGGGCGATAACCATGACTGAAAAACCCATAGATGAAAAGTCCGTCTTCAACATCGCACGTCAAATCCAGTCGCCGGATGCCCGAGTGGATTATCTAAACCAAGTTTGTGGTCGAGATCCTCAGGCACTCGCGCGGATCGTTGCCTTGCTCAATGAGCACGTTGAAACCCAAGGATTCCTGGAGAATCCGGCAGTCCGGAACCCGACGCTCGATCAGCCACCTTCGGAATCGGCCGGCTCGCGGATCGGGCCATACAAACTGCTCCAGCGGTTGGGCGAAGGAGGAATGGGGACGGTCTGGATGGCTGAACAGGAGAAACCGGTTCGGCGAATGGTGGCATTGAAACTGATCAAAAACGGTTTGGACAACCGGCAAATCGTCGCTCGATTTGACGCGGAACGGCAGGCACTGGCGATGAT
>JANMEB010000589.1:0-2565 GCA_031376585.1 Planctomycetota bacterium
CCAAGCCAAAGCCATGGTAGGCTTCGATTGGCTCTATCAAAATCGCGATGAGAAATTTGGCAACGGCCGCATGGTACGCAATGTCTTTGAGCGGGCGATTCGAAAGCTTTCCAATCGAATCGTTGCCATTCCAAAACTGACCCGCGAAATGCTAACGCAGTTCGAGCTGGAGGACATTGAATTGGATACTGTCCCTGCCGATGAGCTTGAGGCAGAGCGGATAAGAAAGCGCCGCTTTCAAATCACGTGTACGAAGTGCGCATCCAAGAGCCGCCTGCGACCTGACGTTTTGGGTTGCAATGTTCGCTGTCGCAAGTGCGAACTTCGATTCAGCGCCAACTGGTGTCCGGTGATCGCCGAGTAAAGCAGATCGAATCCACCGGTTAGACTCGTCATTGGGAATCGCGCGGAATTCAGTTAGACTAGACCGGACCAATTCGAATTCATTTGATCGGAAAGATTTTATGCAGGGTTTTCGTTACTTCGCCTTTGTGTTGATGACCATTGTCTTTTGGGGAATCTACGCACCCATTTTGCAACAAGGGCAAATCTTTATGGGGAGTGACGGCGTGCCAAACCGCATTGGGCCTCTTATGTGCGTCGGCATCGCATATTTTTTGATCGCGGTAATGGTTCCGGTAGTCGTCCTATTCACTAAAGGCGAAACGGGTGGCTGGTCGATCTCGGGATTTGTTTGGTCGTTCATCGCCGGGGTCATCGGCGCTTTGGGTGCCGTCGGCATGATTATCGCTTTGGGAAATCTCGGCAGTCCGGTTTACGTCGTGCCGTTGGTTTTTGGCGGGGCACCTGTGATCAATACGTTGGTCACTATGCTCTTGAATCGAACGATGCGTAACGCGAGTGTTTTGTTTTACCTCGGTATTGTGATCGTGGCGGTCGGCGCTGCGGGCGTGATGTACTTCAAACCGACGCACGCGTCGATGTCGACACCCACTGCGACTCAATGGACCATGGTAGCGTTCGGGATTGGCTTGACGGCGTTGTGTTGGGGAGCATACGGACCCATCTTGCACCGAGGCCAAGCCAAGATGTCGGGAAGCCGCTTGCGCCCGTTTATATGTGTCGGCTTGGCATATTTTGCTGTCGCCGTGGTTGCCCCATTGCTGCTGCAAAACGTGATAATCATCGACCAAGGAAAATGGACTTTGAATGGCGCGACATGGTCATTGGCTGCAGGCGCGGCGGGCGCGCTCGGCGCGCTGGGGATCATTTATGCGTTCACCTTCGGAGGCAAACCCATCGTCGTCATGCCGCTGGTCTTCGGCGGCGCACCGGTAGTCAACACGTTCTATGAACTCTTTCGACATCAACAATGGGGTTTGGTGAAACCCATGTTTTTCTTAAGTCTAACGCTGGTGATCTTGGGAGCCATTTCCGTTCTACTCACCGCGCCACGTTCGGCACCGCACGCGCCGGCCACTCCTAAAACGACATGACACCTGCCGAAATCGCTCGTCTGATTGATCAACAGTTGTGCCATGTTTGGATGGTGCGCACGTTCGTCAAACACTCGGAAGAAGCCGAGGACGACGAGGAACTGAGCGAAGTCTATCGTGAACTGTACGACTATACCCACGCTTTGGGCCCGGCATTCGAACAGAAAGATTGGGATCAGTTTCTCAAGCTCGCGCGAAAAAAGCTTCGCAAGCTCATCGCGGCCAATGAACTTTACCAACGCGTTCAGCCAGAAATTTCGTCGCACACGAACTTTCAAATGGCCGGCCGTTCGTTGCAGATTTGCGTTGACGAAATCCAGAAACTTCTAGAAGTTCAATAGTTCTATAAATTGCCGTTCTGAAATCCGCAATCTGAAATCATAAATCATAAATTCCTCACGTTCCCCGAACATTGCCGTACCATTCGATGTGCCTACGCGGGCAAAGGTGAAAGCCTCGCTGGGCGCAGTGCGGTTCGAGCCAAGCTTCACGCTTCTGCAATTCATTCACTTCGATTCCTTGCGGCATTAGCCACACACGGGTCGGCGACACTTCTGGAAACTCAGCTAGGTAGACGTCGATATCGACCAAGTCGCTCGGCGCGTCGACAACAAACTTAAGTTGATAGACATGCCGTTCGATCAAGCGACGAATGACGTCCGGGCGATGGCGGGTCGCCTCGTGCCGCGCGCGCCAAGCACCCCCACGCTCAAACGTCGGCGTGGAATTCGCCAGCTTGGGACTGATCGACATCAAATCGCATTCGACATCCTGAAAAACAGTCCCAGCGGTTTCGATCGTGATGTGCTTGTCCATACCGTGAATCCGCTCGCATAATTCTCTAAGCTGCAACGCGAGCATTGGCTCACCGCCAGTGATTACGGCGTGTGCCGCTGAATGCTCGGCCACAGCGAGGGCAACTTCATTGAGCTTCATGGAAAGCCCTTCGGGCTCCCACGAGGTGTAGGGCGTGTCACAAAACCAACACCGCAAATTGCACCCCGAAAAACGCACGAACACGCTATCGGTGCCCGTCAGCCGGCCTTCGCCTTGTCGCGATTGAAAAATTTCTGCAATCAACACGCCGAATTTCTCGCAGCTACCCTGT
>JANMEB010000627.1:0-1327 GCA_031376585.1 Planctomycetota bacterium
TCAAGCACTTTGGGCGGGGGGCTGCGTACGCGATCAACTCATGGGAAGGCGACCCAAAGACTACGATGTGGCCACGAACGCGAAACCCGCGCAAGTCCGCGAGCTTTTTGGACACAACCGAACGCTCGCGATTGGCGAATCGTTCGGCGTGATTAGCGTTCTTGGCCCACGAGAAGCCGGGCAAATCGACGTCGCCACGTTTCGCCAAGACGATACTTACTCCGACGGCCGGCATCCTGATTCGATTCGCTTTAGCACGGCGGAACTCGACGCTCAAAGACGCGATTTTACGATCAACGGAATATTCTTCGATCCGATCACCGATCAAGTGCTCGACTTTGTCGATGGCCAAATCGACTTACAGGCAAAGATCATCCGGGCGATTGGCGATCCCGCGCAACGCATCGCCGAGGATCGCTTGCGCATGCTCCGAGCAGTTCGCTTCGCGGCTCGTTTTAATTTTGAAATCGATGCGGATACTTTGTCTGCCATTCGCCAATCAGCGCCCCAAATCGTCCAAGTCAGCGGGGAGCGAATCGCCAATGAACTGCGCTTGATGCTGAGCCACGAGAATCGGCACATAGCATTTGAGCAGTTGTGCGGCACGCTCTTGCTCAATGCCCTGTTGCCCGAACGAGTCGCAAGCCCAGCCGTTTCCAACGAACGGTTATCGGTCGTGACCAGCTCGCTTTCCCAACTGCAAAGTGATCGGTTTGAGTCAGCTTTATCGGTGATCCTGTATGACTTGCCCGAGCGGACTTTGCTCGTCGCCGAGGTATCGCGGCGATGGCGGCTCTCCAACGACGAATCCTCCGCCATCGAGTGGATCACCGGTCACGTTGAACTCGTGCAGACTGCCGATCAACGGCCTTGGCCGACGATGCAGCGGATGTTGGTTCATCCGTTAATCCAAGAAGCGATTGCGGTGGCGGAGACCATTTCTGCGACATTCGCGGCGACCAGCGGAATCAAGTTTTGTCGTCAACGATTGGCTTGGCCGACGGAGCGATTGAATCCGCCGCCGCTGATCGACGGCAACGATTTGCGATCGCTAAACGTCGCGCCTGGACCGATCTTTCGCAAAATTCTGGAAATCGTCCGCGACCGGCAACTTTGCGGTGAACTGGCAGATAAGCAACAAGCCATAGCGCTGGCGCGTTCGCTGGTTCGCTAATTCGCCGGAAGTACGGGCTAGTCGTCGCAAGCGGATTCTCTTTGAAGTGGATTTTGCTATCTTTAAAGTTTGGGGTTGCGGCAAAGGGGCCGCGCATTGTTTGGGGGTGTCGAATATGGCGTCAATATTGGTTGTGGACGACTCCGCAGTCGA
>JANMEB010000708.1:0-22225 GCA_031376585.1 Planctomycetota bacterium
GGAAAAGGGACACCCAGTGTGCGGCGACAAAGTCTACGCGGGGAAAAAATTTGCCAAGTCCAAAATTGACGACGGCGGCGCACCACGCTTGGCCTTGCATGCCTGCGAACTGAGCTTCACACATCCCGTGACCAGTGAGGCCATGCACTTCGATTCGCCTTTGCCCAAAGACTTGGCGACCTTCGTAGCCGGACTGCGAAAAAAGGCCGTATAAGCTGTCTTTATCCTTCAACGGTTCGTTGATCAATGCGCGCGTGAATGTTTTGCTACTGTTTCGTAATCGAGCCGCAGAACTTTCTTGGGGTTGCCGAAAGCGGAATCACTATAGACGGCTTTAATCGTGCTGCTTTCGCCATCGTCGATGCTTTCGCCGTTTTTGAAGGTCATTCCGTTTTCGATCACGTAAACGGCCAATCCAAAAATTCGCTCGCGCAAATCCGACGGCTCTTCATGCGACGTCAGCGTCTCGATTTCCATCAAGCCGAATTGCATCAGACCGTGGGTGTAGCCGAACGTCCGACCGCTCTTGTGTTTCGTCACGCGAAAATCGACCCAGATATACAGCGGTAAACTATCGGGAAGCATTCGGACGCAGAACTCGCGAAACATCTCGGCGGAAACTACTAACTGGCTACTACACCAATAGACGCCGAGCGCCTCTGGACAGGACATCAGCAGAGCGGCGGTTGCCAATGAAAGGAACTTGACTTGATTCAATGGCTTTTCTTTGGACTGGATCGTGATGACCACGTGTCCATGGTGATCGGCGAGAACTTTCGTTGCGTCAGGCCACAACCAACTTTCGGCGCAAATCTTGTTCAGCTCACGAGATGAAATCGGGCCAGGCATCAATTCAAAAAACACCGTCGAACCGCCGACACTGAACGATAACGTGTGGTCGGACTTTTTCGGATCGATCGGACGTGGGAGCCGTGGCCAGGTCGCGACAAACTGTTGCAAGATATCGGCCATCGTGAGCTTCGCGCCTTTGGCAAGCGGAATCATTGCAATCGGACTAGTCATGAACGCTTCCTCCCATGCGGCGCTACCGCCAGTCAAAAAACGAAACAGTTCCAATTCGAAGCGCCCGCGAATGGAATTATCCCACCGAGTTTTTGCCGTCGTCCTAAACTTTTGCGCTTCTTGCTGGTATTTCAACGCGAGGCCGGAGCCTCTCATAGATTCTAATTGTAGCAACGACCGACAAGCGCGGCGACGAGTATTCGCGGTGTGTTAGTCGCAATTAAAATCACGGATTCAGCCGGTTGATTCGCTGACGCTTTTTCGGGCTACAACAACATTTATGGCGGAAATAACGGAAGGCTTTTCATGATTGTCGAAAACGTTGGTCAACTTCTTGAAAATTACCGAGAGCTGCAAAGATACATTCGCTGGAACGATGCAGATGCCGGGTTCGTTCGCCAAGCGTACGAAATCATCTTGCCGGCTATCCCGAGTTTGATCGATGACTTTTATGCCGAGATTCAGCGGCATCCCAACGCGGCGGCCGTGATCACTGGCGGAGCGGCGCAAATCGAACGGCTCAAACAGACGTTGCGCCGTTGGCTTGACGGACTTTTTTGTGGAAAGTACGACGAGGAATATGTTCGAACCCGCTGGCATGTCGGTCGAAGGCACGTCGAAATTGGTTTGGAACAAGCGTACGCGACAGCGGCCTTGTCGCGACTCCGAAGCGGAATTCTTGATCACCTTCGTCGCTCGTGGACGGGTTCCAATGCAATCCTTATCCAAATCGATCAAGCTCTAAATAAGTTGCTCGACCTGGACGTGGCCATCATTGAAATGGCTTACCAGCAACATTTTATTTGGAAACTCCAGGAGCACGCTCGTCAACAAAGTCAGCAGACTGAACGACTCGCTGCGATCGGGCAAATGGTCACGGGTTTAGCACACGAAAGCCGCAACTTACTTCAACGCAGTCACGCCTGTTTGGAGGCGCTACTGTTGGATATTGGCGATCGGCCCGACGCGCTCAAGCAAGCGGGGCGCATCCAGATCGCGTTGGATCAACTGCATCGGTTATATGAAGAAGTTCGCAACTACGCCGCGCCGATCAAGCTTGAATTGAGCGACGTGGACTTGCATAAACTGATTCAACAATCGTGGCATCACCTGGAACCCAAATGGGTGGACCGCGAACCACATTTCGAAATTCGCTGTGCGCATAATAATCCGTATCGAACGCGAGCCGATCCGTACAGACTTGAACAAGTCTTCACAAATCTGTTTCAGAATGCAATCGACGCCTGTGACAGTGCTCCTCGGATTATTTGCAAAATTGGCTCGATGCCTGACGACAGATTCTGGAAGATATCGATCAGCGATAACGGCCCGGGTATTGCCACTGATATTTCATCTCGCGTCTTCGAACCGTTTTTCACAACCAAGTCGCAAGGCACTGGCTTGGGAATGGCAATCACTCTGCGAATCGTCGAAGCCCACGGTGGCTCGATTTCGGTCGGCAAAAGCGAGATGGGAGGCGCCGAGATACTAGTTGTGCTTCCAGTTGCGGTCGCGGTGCTAGCGGCGGCAGATTAGATTTGGGCTGTGTCAATTTGGCTCGCTGTATTTTCGAAAGTGTGCTGGAATGACGCGATTGTTCGTGTCAAACTGACATAAATAATCAAACAATTGCCGAATCGGACCCTGCTCGATCTCGGCACGCTTGTTGCGAGAGATTGACCAATTGCGTTGCTGAGGCGATTTGCACAGGAGAATTGATCATGCATACGAAACACATTTTGGTTCCGTTGGATTTATCAACCAACAGTTTAGAGGCAATCGACGTTGCCACGTCGTTGGCTAAATCTGAAAACGGTCAGATCACGTTTCTGTACACCGCGATTCCTGATTTGCCGACTGAATCCGGGTATGCTGCAATCGAGATGGCGGCAGCGACGCGTGCGGCGCAGGAAGAGTTGGAACAGATACGCCCCTCGGATCTTTCCGTGGTGTTTCACCATGAAGTTCGTCGCGGCGAGCCTGCGTCGGAAATTATCAAATTCGCAACCGAACATCACGTCGACATGATTGTCCTAACGACGCATGGGCGTACGGGGATTTCTCGGTTGCTCATGGGGAGCGTGGCCGAGCATGTTATTCGCAAAGCTCCTTGTCCGGTGTTGACGCTACGCAGCGCAACGGTCGCGACCGTTTCCTAGAAAGGCGGGCCCAATGAGCCGCGCACCCATTAACCTTGATGGCGATTCCTTCCAACAGAAAAACTGCCCGTCCAAAATGAATACACGAACAACGAAATCGCAAACGGCCGGCCTAATGAATTTCGTTAACCGCAGCAAAATAAAACTCTTGTTAGTCGATGACGAGGAGGACTTTCGTGAAGCGGCCAGTGCCTACTTCTCGCGGCTTGGCTACGATACTGCCGTAGCGGAAGACGGCGAAAGTGCACAAGCTGTTTTGCAGGATCGCGGTTTCGACGTGGCCGTCATCGATATTCACATGCCCCGAATGTCGGGGATTGATTTGCTGGCACAAATTCGGTTAGACGACACCGAAATGAAAGTCATCATGCTGACCGGCGGCGGCACAATTGAAAACGCGGTTGAGTCGATGAAAAAAGGTGCCTTTGATTTTTTGACCAAGCCCGCCAAGCTCAACGAATTGGACTTGCTGATCCAAAAAGCCTATCGTTCACGCCAATTGGAAAAGGAAAATCGACAGCTTCGTCATGTGGTCAAACAACTCTCGTCTTCGTCCAGCATCATCGGCAAATCGACCGCAATGCAAGAGACGTTTCGCTTTATTGATAAAACAGCCGGTACTGAAAAGCCCGTCCTGATCCAGGGCGAAAGTGGGACCGGCAAAGAACTCGTGGCCCGCGCGATTCACGAACGATCGGCACTCGCCGACAAGCCGTTGGTGGTAATCAACTGCGCTGCTTTGCCGGAAGCGCTCTTGGAGAGCGAACTATTTGGGCACGAAAAAGGCTCATTCACCGGCGCAACGGCGGCCAAGCCCGGCTTATTTGAAATCGCCGACGGCGCAACGCTGTTTATCGATGAATGCGGAGAACTAGCTGGCGGATTGCAAGCCAAATTGCTCCGAGTGTTGGAGGACGGGACTTTCCGGCGTATCGGCTCGGTCAAAGAGCATCGCGTCAATGTGCGCCTGCTCGCGGCCACCAATCGGGACTTGGCGCGCGAAGTTGCAGCAGGACGATTTCGTGAGGATTTGTATTATCGAATCAACGTACTGACGATCCAACTGCCGCCGCTGCGCCAGCGAGAAGGCGATATCGAGTTGCTGATTCGACACTTCGTCGGCGACCAATGGCACATTTCTGACGAATTGCTCAAACTGCTTTCCAATTACAGTTGGCCGGGCAACGTTCGCCAGTTGCAAAACGCGATCGAGCGCGCAAAGATCCTGGCCGACGACGATTGGATTACGAAAGAAAACTTGCCTGCGGAAATCATTCACGCCAGTCAAGAAGTTGCCTCTTTGGACGCAAACCTCAAGCCCGATTTGGAAACGATTAACCGGATCCACGTTCAAAACGTTTACGAAAAAAATCAGCGGAATAAGTCGCGCACCGCTCGCGTTCTAGGTATAGGTCGGCGTTCTCTTTATCGTCTCCTGGAAAAATACGGCATCGAATAGACCGCAAAAGTCAGCTTGTTTTCGAGGTTTCCGCGCATTCCAGCATCGAGCACGGCACTTCAATAAAGCCCTTTCTCCTAAGCTCTAGGTTTTCAGGATTGACACGGTGCGACTTTGTCTTTCATTATGACAGTCTCGTTCGCTCCTTCTGACCTGTTCAATTTCGTCGTAAGCGGTCCAGCCATTGTTAATTCAACCGATACTAGTCGCGCAATTGTTTTGGGATCGCTTGCCGGAAAACGCGCCCTCAATTTTCACATTGTTGATCGTCGTGGCGTGTTTTGGACTGTTGGCCTTCACGACACTTACACCCGATGTGATTCTCGTCGGCGCGGTTGTAGTCCTGTTGGCGACCGGCGTGTTGACAACTCCCGAATCGCTGGCCGGATTGGCCAATGAAGGGGTCGTCACGGTCGCGATTTTGTTTATCGTCGCCGCAGCCGTTCAAGAAACCGGCGGGGTGGATTGGATTGGACGCAAGGTGTTGGGGCGGCCCAAGTCGTTGCGGATGGGAGTGACCAGGTTAGTGCTGCCGGTGGCGGGTTTGAGCGCTTTTGTGAACAACACACCGCTGGTGGCGATGTTGATTCCAGCAGTGACCGATTATTCGCGTAAAAGTCAAATCCCGGCATCCAAGCTAATGATTCCCCTTAGCTATGCGGCCGTCCTCGGTGGAGTCATGACGCTGATCGGAACCAGCACTAATTTGGTGGTCCAAGGCATGTTGATCCAATCTACCGGCAAGGGCATGGGAATGTTTGACATCAGTTGGGTCGGCGTTCCCGTTGCGATCGTCGGCGTTTTGTATTTGATATTTTTCTCGCCCTGGTTGTTACCCAATCGAAATGCTGCACTGAGTACCCACGATGATCCGCGCGAGTACACTGTCGAAATGCAAGTCGAACGCGACAGTCATGTGGCAAACAAATCGATTGAAGCCGCCGGATTGCGGCATTTGCCTGGACTGTTTTTGGCCGAGATTCATCGTGACGGCGTTTCGATTCCCGCCGTATCACCACAAGAAACTTTGCTCGTCGGCGATCGGCTTCTATTTGTCGGCGCGATGGACTCAGTCAAGGAATTGCATCGGATTCGCGGGCTGATTCCTGCGACGGATGATGTGTTCCAATTGACCACGCCGCGTCCACAACGCTGCTTGATCGAAGCCGTCGTTTCGAATACTTGTCCGCTGTTGGGCAAAACCATCCGTGAATCGCGGTTTCGCTCGCAGTACAACGCCGTCGTAGTGGCGATCGCCCGGAATGGCTCGCGGCTACGACAAAAAATTGGAAATGTCGAATTCCAAGCCGGCGACGTATTGTTATTGGAAGCCCACCCATCGTTTGCCGACCAGCATCGCAATTCGCGAGATTTCTTTCTCGTGAGCGAAGTCAGCGAGTCGTCGCCGCCACGACATGATCGAGCTCTGCTGGCGATCGGCTTGTTGCTCGCGATGGTAGTCGTCGTCGCGTTTGGCTGGATGTCGATGATGATGGCCGGATTTATCACGGCAGGCTTGTTGTTGCTTTCGCACTGTATTTCCCTGGAACGTATGCGAAAGTGCATAAGCTGGGACATACTCATCGCGATTGCCGCGTCGCTGGCACTCGGGACCGCGTTGGAAAAAACCGGAGGAGCTCGCATGATTGCCGAGTCGATTACCAATCTGGCGCAAGCCGATGCGTGGTGGTCGCTCGTCCTCGTTTATGTGGCGACCGTCATCGTGACTGAGGTCATAACGAATAACGCTGCGGCGGCTTTGATGTTTCCCTTCGCGATGCAGGTGTCACAGACGCTGGAAGTTAGCTACATGCCGTTTGTAATTGCCGTGATGATTGCGGCCTCGTCGGGCTTTGCGACTCCCATCGGCTATCAAACCAATCTGATGGTTTACGGCCCCGGCGGCTATCGATTTTCCGATTACGTCAAGGTCGGAGTGCCGCTGGACATTTTGATCGGCGTGGTTGCGCTGACGCTGATCCCCATTTTCTATCCGTTGATCAAGTCCTAGAAGTGGCGATTTGGCGTCGGACCCCTACAGTTTTGTTTCCAGTACTAAGTATTTTGCTGCGACCGACAACGGCATCGTCAACTGAAATCGCCATTGCCGTCGTTGCAATCGATAAAGGTTTGTCAAAGCCTATCGGTTAGTTGGATCTCGCCTTGGCGAGTTGCATGGTCAGCAAAACTCTATCGATTCAAAAGTATTTTCGCGTCACGAAAGCGTTACGGCGCGAGATTATTTTTTGCGATTGCTTTTCAACAGGAGCCGATACAATGTCGAGCATGGACGTTTTTGCGCCATCAAGGAGGACTCTTGTTTTTTTCTCCTTGGAGTTTTTCCCATGCCTTCTGAATGGATGAATTCTCTCATCGTTGTCATTTTTTGCACCGTCTGGGCGTGCATCGGACAGTTTTCGTTGCCCCGATGAATCACCTGTCACAAGTCCTAATGCAATCGTCGAACGCTGATCGGGGTCTGACGCATTTTTCGGTCAATGTTGATTCATTTGAAACAACTTGAATCCGAAAAATGGGTCTGACCCTTTCCGAACAAGCAGCGAGTTTCGCTTGCACGCCTGCGCAGTTGCGTTGGCCGAAGGATGGTACGCCATTACCCAAACTGACGTTGTGTCACGGTGATTTGGCGTGTGCGTGCTTGCAAACTGCTTGCTGTCCGATGAAAATACGACGGCGATTCGACTGTTGTCGATGTCACTACTAGTTATTTGCGCGGAGCCGATGATGCCTCGACCTGTGACTTTATTTACTGGCCAATGGGCCGATTTGCCGATCGAAGAGATGGCGCGCAAAGCGCAATCGTTCGGCTACGATGGAATCGAATTGGCTTGCTGGGGCGATCATTTCGAAGTCGACAAGGCCACCGCGCAAAAGAACTATTGCGACGAGCGAAAAAAGCTGTTGGAGAAGTACGGCTTGCGTTGCTACGCTATCAGCACTCACTTGGTCGGCCAAGCCGTTTTGGACAACATCGATTCGCGGCATCAAGCGATCCTTCCCAAATACGTTTGGGGCGACGGCAAGCCAGCCGGTGTGAACAAACGCGCGGCCGAAGAGGTAATAGCTACGGCGAGAGCCGCGAAGAAACTTGGTGTCGACGTCGTCAACGGCTTCACGGGCTCAAGCATATGGCATCTGAATTATTCATTTCCGCCCGTCCCGCCGACGATGATCGACGACGGATTTGCTTTGCTGGCTGAGCGATGGAATCCGATCTTGGATGTGTTTGGCGAATGCGGGGTCCGGTTTGCGCTGGAAGTTCACCCAACCGAGATCGCGTTTGACTTGCACACCGCCCAACGGGCTCTGGAAGCCCTCGATCATCGCGAAGAGTTTGGGTTTAACTTCGATCCGAGCCATCTGCACTGGCAAGGGGTCGATCCGGTTGAGTTTATCCGGGCGTTTCCGACACGAATTTTTCATGTCCATATTAAAGACGCGATCACGACCTTGAACGGTCGCAGCGGAATTCTATCGAGCCATCTCAATTTCGGCGATCCACGACGCGGTTGGGATTTTCGTTCTCCGGGCCGGGGCGCGATCAACTTTGAGGAAATCATTCGCGCGCTGAACGAAATTCGCTACGATGGTCCGCTGTCGATCGAATGGGAGGATTGCGGAATGGACCGGGAATTCGGTGCCAAAGAGGCGTGCGAATTCACCAAGCAATTGGATTTTGCACCGAGCCAACGTGCGTTCGATGCGGCGTTCGAGAAGTAACATGGCGGCATCTTCGGAAATTGTCCAAGTCCGTAAGGACGTCCCCAGCGGATCGATCATTCTCAATCGTCCCGATCGCCGCAACGCCATTTCTTGGGAAGTGATTCGCCAACTCCGTCAGGCATTTGACGACTTGCATCAAGAACGTTCCGTGCGCGCCGTGATCCTGACTGGGACCACGCACGTTTTCTCGGCGGGCTCCGATTTACATGAATTGAACGCAGGCTTATCGGACGAAAAATCTACCGATCTTTGGCAAGATTACGTTGCGGACTTTCTCGCTTTGATCGAAGAGATGCTCCGATTCCCCAAACCGATTATCTGCGCGGTCAACGGCTGGGCCGTCGGCAGCGCGGTGGCCCTCATGCTTGCCAGCGACATCGTGATCGCAAGTGATCGGGCGCGAATTGCATTTCCCGAAACACGTCGCGGCCTGATTGCTGGCTTGGCCGCGCCGCTACTCTGCATGCGCGTTGGCGCGTCCCGAACTGCGGGACTTCTGTTTCTCAACCAAAGCCTGGACGCGGCACAAGCTTTGAATATGGGCTTGGTTCACCAAGTCGTTGAGGATCGGTTGGTCTGGTTTCGCTCGCAAGAATGGGCGAAGGAAATCGCACAGTCCGCTCCACAAGCCGTGCAACTGACCAAGCAACTCTTAAACGAAACCATCGGCGAAGCCATCTTCACCCAGTTGAGCATCGGTGCCGCCAACATGGCTGCTGCCCGCACCACCGACGCCGCCCACGAGGGCGTTTCTGCTTTCTTGGAAAAGCGCAGCCCAAATTGGAAGTAATCGTCGTACGAAATGAAATAGGTTTATCTAGAATCGTTATTTTTTGTTCAAACTAATTTGGTTGCCGACGTGGTAGTTGTGGCACTGGGTGCAAGAGTTGCTGGCCATGCCGCGCTGATGACAAGTGGCGCATTCGGATTTGCGAATCGGCTGGAAGTTGCTTGCGAACTTGTGCGGGTCGTCTCCGTGAAACTGCGACGTCAAAGCGCGACCGACTTCGAGCCGATGACAATTCGTGCAAGACTGGCCCGACGAGTCGATTAAGTGCGGCTTGTGCGAAAAACTTGTAAAGCCGCTCGCCGTGGCGCTGCGATAGCTTGCGTTCCAGTTCACAACGTGTGATGTCGCAGCGCGGTCGGCAGTGTGGCACTTGCCGCAAGCTCCGGCTCCAACGTCGCTAGAAAGCTGTTGAAACAATTGTTGCACCGACGGGTTGCCGTCCTTATTCTCGGATAGCGCGATCAAATCGAACAGCGACTTGAGCGAGTTGTCTCGATGCTGCACCGGCCGATACTCGACGTTCAATGTGGTATTGTCGATTTGCCAACGACTATTTTCTGACGGCTGCAAATGGGCGACCGAACCCGCCAATTCTACAGCGCTTGATTCGTTGTCGTTGGCGTTGGGAGTGACCGTGTCCGCCGGCTCAATTGGTGCCACGGCAACAACTGCGGCGGCGACGGGCTTTTTCAAGTTGTTCAAATTTCCGTCGCACAGCGGATTGTTTGCTAACAGCTCATCGTCGGGAATCGAGGCTTGACCCGTCCGAAAAGTTCCGCCGGTAACTGCTGGTTGAGGCGCTTCACCAGGTGGTTTCACCGCGGCTGGTAATTGCGAGTTGGCGAGACCCGATGGCGGACGCAATTTGTCTTTAAGGGGGTTCGGTACGAGGTCTTGATCGTCGGAAACCTTGGTTCGCGACGTCGGCGACGGATTGTACCGCGCTAAAATATCGCTTTCTGAGGGGATCCACAACGAAGACGAGGATTGTTTGAAAGCGTCGTCGTCTGGCCCAGTCACGCGCGCGAACCAGTTCGCTTTGAGAGTCTGCAATCGGTCGGCTGGAACCGAGGCCAGCCAGTCGTTGAGCGGCGGAGCGTCCGAACTAACACCCAACGATTGAGCCATTCGCCGCCGAAGCGTGGCTTGGGTATCGATCGCCAATTCGTCGATAAGCGTTTTGATTCCGTTCGCGATTGCCGCGGCCAGTCGGACTTGCTCGACCTTGGTGCTGTCGATGTCCGAAAACTGAAAACGGGGCCCGAGTTGTTCGAGTGCGCCGCGAACTCGAGGGTCTGCGGATAGGAGTACTTTCATCAGCGGAGGTATGCGTCCATCGAATTGGCCCGTTGCGGAAATCGGCCAGGCCGCAACCGTCGATCCGCTTTTGCGAATCGCGTCCAAGTCAATGAGCGGCAGCGAAAAGATCGCCAAGCCTTCGTTTTCTTCGATCTGCTGTTGATGGCATTCCATGCAAGTCGACTCGAACGACGCGAGAAGTTGAACGTTTTGTGTCGCATCGCCGATGTGGCACGCCCGGCAATCGAATTCACGACTTTTGCCCGCGAAGTGCGTCGTTTTGTGCGTCACGTGGTCGAACGCGATTCGCGCGCGGCGTCGAGCGGGAAAAGTCGCTGCAAACTCCAAATGATTGGATTCAAAGCTGTGATAATTAGTTGAGTGACATGTTTGACATTGACGATCCGTCATCGTGCTAAGTTCATGATCCGCGCCGTGATGTTCGCGATGGCACACCGAGCAGGCCAGCGATTCCGCGTGACTGTTCGAAATTGAGGTCGACACACCCGTGAGCTTGGCGGTGTATTGCGCGAGCGTATCTGGGTCGAGGTTGTGTGGCGCGAGGGCCGTCGGTTGCGGTAGCATGTCACCGTGACATTTCAAACAAAGCTGCGATTGGGAGGTCGAGCCGTGATGATTGCCGGTCGCCGTACTTGCGAGCCATTGCGTAAATGGTTGTGCTGCGGATTGATGACATGCCGCACAGCGGTCAATCCCCTGCCCCGCTAGAACTTGAGCGTGATGCGATGTCAACGGTCCAGGTGCTAAAAACTCTCCCCGCCAGCGTGGAGAAAAACCGCAGAACAAAGCTGCAACTGTCAAAGCCACGCAACACCACGTAAACGCGCGGCGATATCCGCGCAGGCTCATTCGAGGCGAGCAAGCACCAGGGCCTTGGCAACACTGACCGTCGGCAAGTGGGCCGATCAAACACGTTCCAAGTTTGGGGTCAAGTGTTGGGACCCACAATTCGCCCATCTTGATCGGCTGACAGCGCGGACGAGCGGAGCATCGCCCCGCAACCGGTCCGGGACAATGATCGCATTCGTTCCCAGAACCACCACAAGTCCAGTTGGAATTTGGCCGTAAATATGAATCGCGAGGTTTGTTCATGGTAGCCCTCCATGAAACGCATGGACCATGACGCCGTGAACCATGGCAACGGCGACGAGACTATAAGTCAGTCCAATGTGTGCGAATAGCCAAATCTTTAACCGACCTTGAAGGGCAAGGTGATAGTCCAAGTCGTCTTTGCGGCGCACCATTTCGGCAAGCTTACGTCCGGCATCGCGATGCGGCGGCGACAAGTAACGGTCCAAGTCTTCGATCTCGCTTAACAGCGCGCGACAAGCATGTCCGCTTGGCCGAACCAAATACGAAACTGGACGAGCTTGTTCGAAAAATCCAGCGAGTCGTTGCACGTAAAACCGACACAAGACGACCGATTTGGCTGGCGACTGAAACAAAAGCTCGTGAACTTGACGGACGAGTTTACGGCGCAAGAGCGGAATCTGTTCGAAAATGACTTGTTCTCCAATTGCGGTAAGTCGACGAGGAATCGTTCGCGTCCAAAACAATCCCAACAACCCGCTGCCGAACACAATCACATAGAGCGCGGCCAAACAACTTTCGAAAATACCGTTTGGCAGTTTTAGCCCGACGTGCCAAAGAAACACGAAAAAGGAACCTATTCCAACGTAGATATGGAATTGCATCCAACCGGCACTCGATCCCAACCAAGGGATGAAAGGCAAGATTTTGCGGATGTTGTACGCCGCGAGAAACAGCACAGCGCCAATGAGAATGTAACCAGACGTGAACGAATCTCGCTCCAGGTTTTGCTGTTGGTGGTATAGCCACGCCCACAGCACTACGAGGGCCAACGTCAAGGCTCCGACGTTTCGCCAGCGACGATTATTCAGCGAGGAGCGGGATCGAATTTGGGATCGAGATGGCATGGTCGTTGTGGAAATGCCTATCTTTGAATGAAGGATTTGATTTGGTCAGCGGTCGTTAAATCAATTCGCACGAGCGCGTCGTGTGGGCAAGCTCTCTGGCAAGCGGGACCGCCTAAATGTTCGATGCACAAGTCGCATTTTGTTGCCTTCACGATTGGCAAATTTCGTTCTCGGTCCACGAAAGGTCGACCGTTCGCATCGCGAACTTCGACCATCCGAATGTTGGTGTACGGGCAGCTATTGGCGCATGTCGAACAACCGATGCACGTATTGTCGTTGATCGTGACAATTCCCCCGACTAAGTCGCGGCCAATGGCACCCGTTGGGCAGCCAATCATGCAAACCGGATCTGCACAATGCATACAGGCATTGGCGATGAGGTATTGTTCGTGTCGAGTTCCTTCACGGACGAAGCGAGGATTCCCGTCATGCGTAGCCGCACAAGCTCTTACGCAATCGTCGCAGCGCGTGCAACGATCCAAATCGATCAACATGGCTTGGGTGCCGTTGATGAATCGCTGCTCGACCAAAAACTCAAGCATGCCGGTTTCGATCGACTCAGGACGAGCCTCCATTCGCCGCTCTTGGCCATGTGGCGATTCGTTAGCTTCAGTTGGCAAAAGCGCCGGAAGTTGCTTGCGCGGCACGTGCGGTAAAATGTGCTCTTCAACGACTCGAGTTGGGATGCGAAGTACGTCCAAATAACCGACGGCGCGCAACGAAAGCTGCCATGGAACCGCTCGTTTCGTTTGCCAAATGTGGGCGACTTCGCGCCAGCCAAACCATTGGCCTTTTCCGAGGTAAGCCACAGTCCTATATCCGCTTTCTTCCTTTCGGCACACGCGGGCGAAGCCGTTGCGGATGAGAATCAATCCGTTGACGTATTCGCCGCGCTCGGCGACTTCGGGCTCGCCTAAAATTCGATCGGCGATGTCTTCTCGCGTATCGCTTTTAAATTTGTTTTGCCATTCGAAATTCCCGTACGTTTCGAATTCCGTGCCGGCAACAATGGCCCGCATCGCATCGTCCGGTAAGTCGTGCAGCAACGGCATCTCGCGCAAGTGACTTTGCAGACTATGGACGCGATACTGTTTCTCAATATGGCCGCGCAAACTGTCATCGTAGTGCATCAGGTCGCGCAAGCCTTGCCAGCGAATTTCCAACAATTCGGTGCGACCCTTGGAGAACACGGTCGCGCTTCGAGAGGTGCGAGTCATCGCAGAAAGTTCGCCGAACAACTCGCCCGGTTGCAAGGTTTCGGTTTCATTCAAGTCAATGACGCGGGGAATGTCTTGGAGAAATGCGCGGCGCAGGCCGCTCGCCGAATCAGTAGCGGTTCCCGCCGTTGTTTGCGTTTTGGTCGCTCCGTAATCACGCCGTTCGGGGATACGCGAACCGGCCCAAAGCTGGGTAATGCTCGATACGACACTTCTGCGACGCGGCTCGCTGCGTCCCAAAAGATTGGCTGGGATCGATTTCAGTGTGACAAGGGCTTGGCCGTTGAGCAGCAAGAAGGCGCTGTTTCCGTAATCGCCTTGGCGAATGATAAGCTCCCCGTCGCCGAATTCAACGATCCGGCAGTCGTTTTTTAGAATCCCCCGCAGCGGCGTCGTCTTGGGAAATGCAGTCGCAGACATCAGTGCGAATGGATCGCCACTCATCAATCGGTTGACAATTGTATCCGACTGGTCCGGACCAAACGGCGCATCCCAGCGTTTCGGTCGATCAATAAAGTTTGGAATCATTGTTAATCCGTTATTTGTATTGCACGTGGGGCGGCAGCAAAGGATCAATCGCGGAGAGGCGACTGCCATCGGCGACATCGGCAAATTGCATTCCGGCTCGACTGATGCGATCCGCGATTGCGTTTAGCTGCGCAGCATTGTTGATTTTCAAATCTGCCTGAGCAAACGATTCCAAGGCTTGCTGAACGTGCGGGTCGTTGATGAGCTGCTGGACTTGGTACAGTCGGACGGAGACGGCGGCAGCTCGCGCTGCGACCGTCAGACCATAAGTCGATTTTTGGGTTGCCGCGCCGGTGGCGCGGCTGCTAAATTCCAAATCGGCAATCAAACCTGCGACGAACATTACGCGCAACCGCTCGGGTGAACTCACTTCGTTCACCGCGTTACCGCTGCGTAGAAAGTTGTGGCGCACAATCCCCTGCGACCAACTCACCATTTCGAAGTTCTGGCTGCCCGCTATGTGACCGCCGACGTTGACAAGCTTCTCGTTGGGAACCGTGTGGCATTGCATGCAGCTACGCGCGATCGAATATAAGTTTTTAGGATTGCGCATTCCGCTGGCGACGCTTTGCGTGAGCCGCTGCAATCGATGTGGATCGATTTCGGAGTGCTTGTTCGCGGTGGGACCGCCATAATCGGAATGGATGGCAATCCAGTCGTGAGCCGCACCATGGCATGACTCGCACGAAACACCTTCGACGACTCGCGGCAGATCGTCGTCTGCTTGAGACGTGTAGTGGCAGTCGACGCAAATATCGTTTCGCTTGATGCTCGATTGCCCAAGCTTGCGGGCGATTTCGGTGGCTTGCGGATTTCGGTGCAATGACTCAAAAGTTTGCGCGTGAGGCGTTTGCTTCCAGATGTTGACTTCGCCGACATGGCATTTTGCACAAGCGGCTGACGTTAGAACTTTGGCCGGATCACAGTGCTGCGGCTGAGCCAGCACGCGAGCGTTTGCCAGTAAGCTGATACTCATCAGCCCACCGATCGCGAGGCAAAATTTGATTAATTGGCGATTCATGGCGAGATATGACTTCGGGCTCGGAATACTAGGTTAGGCGTCGACAATCACGTCGCTCGTTGGGCGGACGACGCACGTAAGAACATGTCCTGGTTCGCATTCGGCGTGCGCGGTGTCGTTGATGTAGCAGACTTGGCCGGAGACCAAACGGGCTTGGCAAGTTCCGCAATTGCCAGCGCGGCAGCCTGACTGAATGTTGACGCCGTTTTGTTCCGCCAAATCCAGAATGGACTGCGACTCGTTCAGCCAACGAGTGTCCATGGCAGACTTGCTAAACGTGACACCGAATTCTGGTCCAGCGTTTCCATTGGCGGCGAGCTTGTTCAAAGTTTTCGTATTGCGAACAGAGGCTGGACCGAAGGCTTCGAAACGAATCAACGACTCGGGTACGCCCCATTCGCTTAATGCGGCAAACATGCCGCGCATGAACGATGTCGGGCCGCACATGTAAAACGGGACTTGGTTGCTGGGGACAAGCTTTCGAATCAAATCGATTGATACGCGACCGGAAACATTGAAATCCGCGCCCTCTTTGTCCGTTGGCAGCGGTTCTGAATAGCACGTCACGATATTGATCTGCGGGCAATTTGCCGAGATCCTGGCAAGTTGATTCTTGAAGGCGTGATGCTCGCTATTTTGCACGCCGTACAGCAATAAGACTTCCCGTTTGATTTTGTGCAAGACCATCGTGTTGATCATCGACATGATCGGAGTGATACCGACGCCACCCGCCAGCAATACCACGGGACGGCGGTCATTCAAGTCCAAATAAAAGGCACCGGCCGGAGCTTTGGCATCGATTCGATCGCCGATGCTCATGTGCTGATTGAGATAAGTACTAGCGACGCCGGACGGTCCATTGGGATTTTCTCTTGGCGGCCCCAGTGCACGAACGGTAATGCGAAATCGTTCCGCCGAAGGCGAGTCCGACAGCGAGTAGCAGCGGACGACAGGGAGGCTTTGGCCGGGTACCGGCAAGCGGACGGTAATATGTTGCCCCGGCAAATGAAACGGCAACCTTCGACCGTCTTCGGGAATCAGATCGATCGTAACGCAGTCCTTGGCTTCGTTCTGCACACTTTGAATCAGAAATTTTCGATAGCCGTGCCAGCGCAAATTTTCCACATCCGATTCCGAATCAAACGGCTGTTCGAGCTGACGTCGTAAAAGCCTTTGGCTCAAATCAAATTGTTGTCGATCGAAATACAAACGGCGAATCGCGACCGCCGTCCACATGGCGAACTGCAACAACACGATGACGCCAATGGCGACACCGACTACTGGTGTCATCAAATCCATGTATCTTGCTTTGTCGGAATTCCGGAAATTCGATACAAACGGCAAGGATTCGCCGACGCGGATAATCGTTACAACTTCACGCGAATGGCTCGTCCAGCACTTTCAGAATCGTCTTGGTCCACTAGGGTCATTAGTTCTTTTGGTTTGTCGACGAACAATTGACGAATCCAGCGCCAGGTATCCTATTTTTTAAAATAAGGGCACGAATTCGTTGTGGAAAGCTTGCCCGCGTCGTTACACCGCGATCAGGGAATTCAAGCTCGGTTGGTGGCAAAAAGGTGTCGAAAAGTGCTTTCCATCAGGCATCAATTCGTGATGGCAATTACTCTTTTATCGTTGCGTTGGACGCTCTTTGTAATTAACTTGGATGGGACTGTTTTCCGCATCATCGACCCCGGAATTGGACGCACAATTTGCCATGAAAAAGAACCTCAAGAACACCGCGCTCCGCTACCGGATTGGAAAAATCTTTTCAAGACGCTCTGAAACGTCTGGGTTTGGATTCGCATCAGCGCAATCATTGGCCCTTGAGACGCTCGAAGTGCGTTACTTACTCGCGGGTAATATGGACGTCGATTCGATTGGCGACGGATTCAAATTATCTGGCGATGAATTAGCGAACAACGTGGAAATTTCCGTTGTCAGCGGCGACATCGTTCTAACGGGCAAAGACAGCACGACGATCAACGGTTCGGCGTCGCCATTCACGCTGCGAACCGGTTCGACACAAATCGATGGATCGTTGATCGTTCACTTATTCGACGGCAACGATACTTTTGTAATCAAAGGCCAAATTCAAATCGGTGACAGCCTGAAAATTTTCGCCGGCGAAGGCAACGATACCTTGGGCATGGAAAATGTTACGGTTCAAGACGACGTCTTCGTGTTTGCGTCGGACGGCAACGATCAAATCGCAATGCGAAACTCAACCGTGCAAGGAAACTTTCACGTGGACCTGGGCGATGGCGACGATACTCTTTCGGTTCAGTCGACCACGGGCGTTGATCGATTTCTTGTTCTGGGCGGGCGCGGCGCCGAGGCAGTCGTAATAGAACAAGTGACCATAGACGGTCCGTTCATCATGAATTTGGCATCGGGCAATGACACCGTTTCCATCGTCGGGTCAACGATTCGTGGCAATGTTATCGACGTCTCTGGATTGAGTGACGACTTTATTTCAATTGATTCGAGCACGATCGAAGGCAAACTCATCGTGGTAGGTTCCCGCGACGATGATTCCGTCGTCCTGCGAGGAACGACTTCCATCCGCAAGAAACTCGTGTACTTAGGTGGTTCGGGCAGTGATGGGTTTCAGACCGCGTCGACAGTAACGATTGGCAATGGAGGCGGCTTACAATTCAATATCGAAACGAACACCGTTCCAACAAGCCTGATCACTCAGCGATTGGACGATCCGCAATTCGGGGCCAACACCCGCGCGCAACAAGCCCGCGCCGCCGTCGGCTTCCCACCGCCGACTCCGCTGCAACTAACAATCTCGACTTCGAGCAACACGACCGTAGCCTCCCGCGACACGCTGCTTACCAAGGACTCAAGCTTTACGATCACGGGCAACACGTTGGCTGGCGCGCGGGTCGAAATCGCTCGCGATGGCGACTCCGTCTTTAATGATGGAAGCGTGATCGCCGATGGGTCAGGAAACTTTTCGATCGACGTGACGTTGACTAACACTGATCAAAACAGAGGCGAAAGTTTAATCGTCGTTCGGGCCACGGACAGCTTTAGTCGAACCGCCACCCAAAACTCCAAAGTCCACTTTGCCGTTGGCACAGTTGTCCGTATGACCTCAAGTCTCGGGTTCATCGATGTTGAATTACTGGATGCCGACGCACCGACGTTTGTTGCGAACTTCGAGAGTTATTTTCCCGACTACGTGAACTCCATCGTCCACCGACTGACCCGCGTAGCGTCCGACGGACTAGGCGTGATTCAAGGGGGTGGCTTTGTGGTCGCGGGCAGCAGCGTGACGGCCATCACGACGGACCCGGACATCGACAACGATTTCGATCCCGCCAACTTGAATATTCGCGGATCGCTTTCGATGGCTCGCCTCGGAGGACTTCCCAACAGCGCCACGAGCCAATGGTTTATTAACACGACCGCCAACACAACCCTCGATACTCAGCAGTTCACCGTGTTTGGACATGTGATTCCCAGCAGCCTTCCCATCGTCGATGCGATTGCCGCGTTGACCGAGTTTAATGTAGCCTTACTAACCGGAGCCACGGCTTTGACGGAAGTTCCATTGCAAGGCTATGCGACGTTCTCCGTAAGTCTGGCGGGAACCGTCGCGACAACTGCCGGCTCGCTTAGCGTTACCGGAACTGGGACTGCCTTTACCTCTGCGATCCCCACCGACAAGTTGATACAAATCGGAGGCCAATCATTTATCGTAGACGCCGTGATTTCCGATACCCAACTGACGCTGACCACGGCTCCTGCAGTCACCACTGCAACCGCGACCGCCCGCGTCAACGCGCTACCGACTTCAACCCAATACGTAACGTTCTCAACGGTGGCCGAACTAAGTGGGTTTTAGGCTAAGCCCAATGGCCTTTGACGTGGGACCAATCGTGATTAACGTGTCTTTTTGTATTCAGCGCTCGCGTCGCCCAGCCGCCGCAGAAACTCGAATGTAAAAATGCCGGTATGATGCCCGTCGCTGAACTCAATTGAGTAAGCGTAATTGCCGACTGGCGTCATCCGGTCGATCGCCAACGGTTGAGCTTGCGTCGGAGTGAGTATGGGCAACAGCCCCGTCGGCTTGGGCGGTTGCAATTTCTCCGCCCGGCACCGCGCGCAGGGACAAGCCTTGCGCAAAACGCGCAGTGCAACTTCGTTCACGACACCATCATTCCAGACGATCACCAGCGTACCGGAATCCGTTAGCTTCAGGTCGGTGGGAATGAATTCGCTCATGCATTGCCTTCCGGATTGCCGCGCAAATCCACAAATCGTTGAGCTTTGAATTCTGAGCGCGGCAGACTACCCAGCGGAACGCGAACAACGTCGACATTCAATCCTAGTCGCAAATTCAGCCGCTCGGCGATTCGACTCGAATCCGCATCGCCGTCCTCGACTTCGACGGTGAGATGGTCAAGCGATCCGCGTTTGCGAACCACGAGACGATACTCGTTCACTTCGGGGAATTCACGTACGATCTGTTCGACGGAACTTGGATAGATATTGACACCTCGAACCATGATCATGTCGTCGATTCGACCTAATACACCACCATCAAGCAACAGCCAACCGCACGAATCACTTTCTATTTTTACAAACGGGCGTACCAAATCTCCTGTTCGATAACGAATTACCGGCGCGCCTGTGCGACCCAACGTTGTCAGCACAAGTTCAAAAAATGAATCGCCAAGCGAAGGGGTCAGTCCCCGATTATCTTCGATGACTAGGTTAATCGCCGACAGACTCCGGCGGTTCTGGGACGAAGCGTCGATAGATTGTTCGACGGCCACAAACTCTGCGATGAACTCGGCTTCGTTAACGATGATTCCGCGGCGATCCTTATCCGCAAAGCCCCATGGCCCGACCTCCGTCGCACCACAGTGATCGAACACCGTTGCATTCCAAGCGTCTTCGATTTGCTGCCGAACTGTGGGAATCGATCCGCCAGGTTCGCCCGCCACAATCAAGGCTCGGACTGCATTCTTTCGCAAGTCAATCTGTTCGCGCCGCGCGACTTCGGCCAAGTGCAGCGCATAGCTCGGCGTACAAAATACTGCCGTACATTCCATCGATTGAATGACGTCCAAGCGAGCCAAGCTGCTCATACCGCCGGTTGGTACAACCAATGCCCCACGCGCGATCACCGCATCATGCGCACTCCAGAATCCGATAAACGGACCGAATGAAAATGCCATTGCGACTCGGTCGTCCGCGCGAATACTTGCCGCATCGAGAACGTATTGCCATGTTTCGACCCACCATTGCCAATCTTCGGCCGTGTCGAGAATCGTCATCGGCCGACCGTGCGTGCCGCTGGTTCGGTGAAAGCGTGAATAGCGATCGGGACTAGAGGTCAAATTGCGTGCAAGTCCCGCCGGATCATCGCTGACCAGCTCCTGCTTGGTCGTAAACGGCAATTGTTCAAGTTGATCCAAGCTGTTCAGTCGTTGCGGCAATCCCGCGAACTTGTCGGCGTAGAACCGATTCTCAGGCAGCACGCTTTGCAAAAGTGCATTGAGCTTGTGCAACTGAAGCTCGCGCAGCAAGTTGCGCGGGAGCGACAAAAGCCGTCGCCGATGGGGCTCGTCAAGCTTCATGGAACGCTTACGCCTGATATTCAAACGACCGGGGAAAACATAAGATTTCGTCTCGACCCAATTCTACCAAAATCTTTCCGGCCGGTGACTCGGTCCATTGCCAATGCCGTACAACGCCCAAGACGTTCGCGCCGCGATTCAACATCTCCGCCGCTCCGATCCGACGATGAAAGATATCATTCGTCAAGTCGGTCCGTTTACGCTCAAGACCCATTCGGATCGTTTTCTGTTGCTCGTCCGATCAATCATCTCGCAACAAATTTCCGTCAGCGCGGCCAAGTCCATCATGGTACGATTGGAAAATGCCATTGCCCCCGCCAAGATTTCCGCCGAAGCCCTCAGCGCCTTTGAACCCGCGACGCTGCGACCGCTGGGCGTTTCGCCGCAAAAGGCTGGCTACCTCGTCGATTTGACGCAAAAAACGCTCGCCGGCGACTTGCAACTTGCCAAAGCAAGTCGCATGGAAGACGAAGCCGTGATCGAGCACTTGATCCAAGTCAATGGTATCGGTCGTTGGACCGCGCAGATGTTTTTGATTTTCGGGCTGGGCCGACTCGATATCATGCCGCATGGAGATTTGGGCATCCAAACCGCCATTCGCAAAAGCTACGGCCTGCGCGTCAATCCCAAACCTAAACGCATCGACCAGTTCGCATCCGCTTGGCGTCCCTACTGTTCCATTGCCAGTTGGTACCTCTGGCAATCCCTGGATAACAACAAGCCCAAATAATCTTCTTTAACCGCCCGGCAATCGTTAGAACTTGCGGCGCAACTCAACGCGGACGCCGCTCAAGTCGTCGGCGTTGTCGAGGAAGCCGTACATGCCGTCGAAGCGTAGAATGACGGCGTAATTGAGTGGGCGTTGGTAGCGAACGCCGAGGCCGTATTGGTCGCCAGCGGCAATGCGACTTGCGTCGTCGCCAAGGACTTGGAGAAAGGCTCCTTCGAGAACAAGCTGCTGACCGAAGTCAGCGGAGAGCAAGTTGATGCCGAGCGCGCCGCCATATGTATCGTTGGCCGTGGCGTCGAGCGTCGGATAACCAGTCATCCCGTCGCTTTCGAACAGGATGCCTGTGTTCTTCAAGATGTCCCCTGCCCCAGGATCGCGAGCGACCGATTGCGGGCGATCGGAGCCGAAAAACAAATTACAGTACGGCACAAAAGTCGATGGCGCAGCCGTGATCAACGAGTTTTCAAGTAACAACACAAACCCGTCCGCCGTATTGGCTCCACCATCGGTCGACTGGCCGGCGTTACTGACAACGCGAATTGAGTTCGACAAAATTCGACCGTAGCGCCGTGTGTAGGCGATCGCGGCGTTGTGATAACTTCGGTCGCGAATCTCGTTGCGGTCTTCGAGAAAGGCGTAGTCCAATTCCCAATACCCACCGTAGGCTTCGATAAAGCTCGCCACACCGTAGACTTTG
>JANMEB010000710.1:0-1862 GCA_031376585.1 Planctomycetota bacterium
AAAACTCAATACTTCGGAAACGAGTTGGCCGACCAACTGCTCACCGTCCCTCGTAGTGATCCAAGCCTTGAGCGGCTGGACTTTGTCGTCGGAAAGGATATCTCGAGCAGCGGTACGCATGTATTCGGTTGCGACCGTGTCCCGTTGCCACGTCCGACAAGGATTGGCGAACGACCAAACCGACAAAAACACGACAAGTACAAGCTGCCACAATCCGCAAAGCAATTTCATACGATTCTCCCAAATTCAGTTTATTTCCGCGTCGAACTCCGCGAAATCTCCCACAACCGTTGCGCCGCCGGTGCCAACACCAACTCGCTTGCCGGGTGACATCCCAACAAATTAATCAACAAAAAACCGCTTCTGATGATTCGTCGATTGGAGTTTCAGAGTTGCAAAATGAAATTGCAAGGCAAACTTGTCGCATTGATTATACAATCGAGAAACTCAATCTACAGTTAGGCAAGCCTAAGGCTGAGCTACCCCGCCCGTCGGAGGATCAGGAGGGTGATGTCGTCGTGCTGGTTTGCGAGGGTCTGGAAGCGGTGCATGTGATCAAGGCACGCGGCGGCTAAGGGGGCAGGGGACAGGTCGCGATTGGCGAAGGCAGTTTGCTGCAATGCCGCCGCGCCGTACTGATTGCCCGCTGAGTCGAACGCTTCAGAGATCCCGTCGGTGTGCAGAATGAGTGAATCGCCCACGTCCAGTTGCAACACGCTCGTTTGCTGGTCCGATGGATCGATAATCCCGACCGGCAGGCCCGATGAATTCAACGAAAAGGATTCGCTCCGGCGAAGCACAATCGGTAGGCAATGACCCGCATTACAGATTTCGACACGGCCCGACCGATTCGCACGACCGGCGACAAGGGTCACGAAATGCGATTCAGGCGATCGTTCGTTCAAGTGCCGATTGACCGTTGCAATTAAACTGGCGACCGAAACGGCTTCGTCCAAGGTACGCCGGACAATAGCGCTCAAATGGGCCATCAAATACGCTGCGGCGATCCCTTTGCCGGAAACGTCGCCGACCAAAAAATACATCCAGCCGCCTTGCGATTCGTGAGTCACCACATCGCAATAATCGCCGCTGACGGGGCCCGCAGGCAAGTAACGATAATGCGTTTGCCAGCCGCCGAAGTTCAGATTTTGCTTGGGTAATAATGAAGCTTGAACTTGCCAAGCCAAATCCAAATCTCGCTGCAACGCTTTTTGCTGGTCGGACGACAAATCGCACAAGCAATATTGGCGAGTTGGAAATTCAAGCATTTCCCGTTCGTCCATTCGTCCGTGGCAAACAACACATTTGCCAAAAGCATCGGTGCTCAGACGCGCAAGGGCTTGGTCGACATCGCCCAGCAGGCGAATCAAATCGGGTGCCTCGCCAATTTGCCCGATGGCGTTTTGAAGTGCACCCCGGCGATCCTCCAATTGGCTGACGATCGATTGAGTAATGACTTGGTCCATGGCCTGATCTCCTCAATGATTGGATGATTGGTTGTCTTGAATTTAGGCGCGAAGCCTCATCAAGCTCAGCGCGTTGCTTTCTGAGTTCGCTTCCACAATTTCTTAATCAATTGAACTTGGCCGGTATGATACGCATCGTGAATTGCCAAGCCGAATAACTTGCGCACTAGCGGGCGGCTAGCGGGCAACGATAACCGCAGCGTCAGTGGCGATTGCGAGATGGCTTCGCACAATTGGCGATGCTGCTCGTCGAGTAATTCCAAGTACTGAGTCCACTGTTGCGGAGCCAGTGTTCGCTCGATTCGAAACCAGTTCGAGCCTTTGAGGCCGAATGAGCCGCGCTGATCGCCTCGTAATGAACGGCGGATCGCATATTTCCAATACGCACAGTGCAGA
>JANMEB010000711.1:0-1138 GCA_031376585.1 Planctomycetota bacterium
CTGCCGTGCGCGCCGCGAACGACATGCTGCTGCGAGGCTTTACGAGCGTCCGCGATGTGGGAGGGCCGATTTTTGGCTTGAAACGTGGAATCGACTTGGGGCTCGTGCCGGGTCCCCGGATCTGGCCGTCCGGTGCGTTTATTTCGCAATCCGGTGGACACGGGGACTTTCGCATCCTCAGCGATTTTCCAGCTCGTGTCGGCGAGTACACGTTCAGCGAGCGGGTCGGTGCGGCGGCGATCGCCGATAGTGCCGATCTCGTTCGCCAACGCGTTCGCGAACAACTGGCACTCGGCGCGTCTCAAATCAAACTGATGGCCGGCGGCGGCGTCGCGTCGAGCTACGATCCGCTCGATGTGACCCAGTACACGGTTCCCGAATTGCGAGCGGCGGTGGAGGCGGCCGAGAATTGGGGAACCTATGTGACCGTCCATGCCTACACGCCGCGCGCGGTTCAACAAGCGATCGAGGCGGGGGTCAAGTGCATCGATCACGGGCAATTGCTGGACGAGGCAACGGCCAAATTGATGGCGGAGAATGGAATTTGGTGGAGCTTGCAACCGTTCACCGATGATATGCCGTCTCCCTTTCCGGAAGGCTCGGCAAATCGTCAAAAGCAATTGGAGATGTTCGGCGGGACCGACATGGCGTATAAGCTGGCGCAGAAATTCAAGATTAAAACCGCATGGGGGACCGATATCTTGTTCAGCGCCGAAAACGCCGCGCGACAAGGATATCAGTTGGCCAAAATGGTCAAATGGTACACCCCCGCCGAAACGTTGCGGATGGCAACGGGAGACAACGCCGAACTGTTGGCGCTGTCGGGAAAACGATCTCCTTATGCGGGCAAAGTCGGTGTCATTGAGGAAGGCGCCCTGGCCGATTTATTGTTGGTCGACGGCGACCCGATCGCCGACATTTCATTGGTCGCCGACCCCGCGAAAAATTTCCTCGTCATCATGAAGGATGGGAAGATCTATAAGAATCACTTGGCCAAGTGACCAGGATGCAATTTCCGATGCTGGATCCAATGGTCTCACACTGGCGGGAATGCGAATCAGGCGGTGCATGAATTGTGATGACAAAAAAATGGAGGACCAAAAGATCAAAAACAGGTTTTTTGAAAATCATTTTTCTG
>JANMEB010000720.1:0-2872 GCA_031376585.1 Planctomycetota bacterium
TGAGCACGTAGTGGTTTTGGCTGGGTCCTCAATCTCAAATGGCTGCAATTCGCCGCGTAGGATTTTCACGTCGCTGGGAGCGCTAATCCCGATGCGAATTGTCTTGCCTCTGACTTGCACGATTTGAACGCGGATCCGACCATCGATGATGATTTCTTCGTTTACCTTGCGCGACAAGACTAGCATGACTCTCTCCTTGATTGATGGTTCGGCTCGCCACCTCGGCGATGTTGGTCTGCACTCATTATTCGATGAAGACTTGACACAACTGGTCACTCTGGATCGAAACTTTAGGAAAATCTTGAATTTTGTTGCACCGACGTTTGTTGCCGACCAGTTCTACGAGCTTGCAATCGTTTGGGTTCACCTGCGAGCTAGCGGTTTGACGCCAGCAAACTGCAAAACTCTGTCGATTGTTCCGGTGAAGCTAGCCGGCGAATCGCAAATTGTGCGAATTGTGCCGTTCGATGATCCGCACCGCGCGAAGAAAATCCGATTAGTTTTTTTGTGCCTGATATTCGAGCTGTGCCGAAGTTGCGCCAGTTTCCCAATATCAGGGCGTGGACCTAGCTTTTCCGATTTGTGCGGAAAATGAACTCATGATCGCAATACGAATACGTCTTGTTTGCATCGCGCTAGCTGCGATTGTTGCTGGATTGTCGCGAGCTTCGGCTCAAGACGATCCGCCGATCGTTGACTCGGAAGTCATCGGCGCAACGCAATTTCGTTCGAGCGAGAAATTAGACGCCGAGCAACCGAACTTACCGCTACCATTCGCCAATTTGACAGCTCGCACGCCGGAGGTTCTTTCGGTCGAGGAGACTGATCCGAAGTTCATGAACCGCGTGCTTCAATCCATCCTGGTCGCGAAGCCTGCAGTGAAAGCCGACGCGACAGTACCGGCGGCATCGAATCAGAGGGCTGACAGCCCCCGTTCGCCATCGCTAGACACCCCCAGCTTGCCATGGCAAATCGTGAAAGCCGACACTGCACAACCTGCTGTTTCCCCACCGCATTTGGGCGTTCCGGCGATGAGCCTTGGCCAAACCGCGTCGGATGTCTTGGGCAAGTTGCCGCAGAACTTGCCAAGCCCCACGTCCTCCGCGCCGATCGTTGCCGGCAATGCGCCGCCCGCTCCATTGAGCCCAAACGATTCGCGGATGTTCGCTTCGTCGACTCAGCGATCGGAGAAAACTCCCGTCGCCGAAAATTTTCAATCCGTGCGACCCGCGCCTTCAAGCGTCTCGCGAATGCCCAAAAACTCAAAGATTTTCTCGTTCGACACGATCGATAAAGTGACCACCAACAACATCGCACCGGCAATCGGCGAGTTCAGCCCCGAAGTCACGCTGAACTTGGCCGGCCCTGACTCGGTGGCCGTCAATCAAGTCTTCCAGCAGCTTGTTCAAGTCCGAAACTCCGGCACCGTGCCTCAGCACGATGTTCGAGTAACGCAAGTTTGTGACTTAGACATATTGGGTGCTGATTGCCATCAAGTTGTTATGATCGACTGTTTGTCCCCGGGTGAAACCACAACCGTGCGATTCTCTGCTCGCGCGCTTCAACCCGGCCCGTTTTCCGTCCGCTACGTAGCGGAGAATACGGAGGTTCAAGCCGACATTGATGACTTGGTCCAGGTCAGCGAATCGAATCTCACGTTGACGGTCGACGGTCCGACTGCGATGCAAGCGAGCGATGGCGGCGACTTTTCGATCGCGATTCACAATCCCTTGACAACGGAATGGAACGACGTCTGGGTCCGTTGCAAATTGCCGGCGTCCGCTCACATCAAAGTCTTTGAACACGAGTCCGTTCCCGACTCGCGCGACGGCAGCGTTGTGATTCATTTGTCGCGTTTGAGTCCGCAAACCACCGAAACGATCCGGATGCGAATCGTGCCCGCGGAATCGAGCGATTTTCGCTTGGAAATAGCCCTCGAATCGCAATCGCGCCAAATCGCCAGTCAGGTTTTGGACGTCTCTGTTCTGCCGCCCCCACGTTAATCGTTGCCAAGCCGCTATGGCTTTGATTCGACTTGCCACCGAAGCCGACGTTGCGGCGATGCTCGAAATCTACAACGATATCATCGCCAACACGACGGCCGTTTACGAATATTTTCCGCACACGCTCGACATGCGCCAAAGCTGGTTTCGCGCGCTACGCGAACTCGACTTGCCGGTGTTCGTCGCTCTCGAAGCCGACCGCATTGTTGGATTCAGTTCGCTGAGTCCATTTCGGAAGTGGGGCGCGTACAAATATTCTGCGGAAAGTTCGGTGTACGTCGCCGGTGATCGGCGCGGTGCTGGGATTGGACGACTGTTACTTGCGCCACTCGTTGAGGCGGCAGGCGCCAGACAACTTCACACGATCATTGCCGGGATCGACGCGACGAACGAAGCCAGCATTCGGCTTCATGCGCGATGCGGTTTTCAACAGGTCGCCCACTTTCGCCAAGTCGGTTTCAAATTTGGCCAGTGGCTCGACCTCAAGTTTTTTCAACTGCTTTTGAAAACACCGCACGCGCCGATCGACGGTTGATGCATGATGGTCGGCCGCTTGCTCAGCTTGACACGAGCTTGGCCATCACCCAATCGGGAATCAAGATTGCATAGGGCAAACTATCGGGAGGAAATCGACAGCAGGCCACCTGGAATCGTCCATTCGCGAGCAACTGATCACCCCGCAGTACGCGAAACGAATAAGCGATTTGCTTGCCATCGATGCTATCGAGGATTAGTTTCGTCGTGAGCATTTGTCCCGCCGACGCAGTCCCGTGAATGTCGAGCTGACAAGCAAGTCGGGGAAAGCCAATTTGACCCCGCTCGTCCGCCAGCACGACACTCAGGCCACGCGACCGCAAGAACGCGTATTC
>JANMEB010000150.1:0-1152 GCA_031376585.1 Planctomycetota bacterium
AAGACCCGAACTTCCCAAAAAGCCCTTGGTGGTACACGACCGAGCCGGCGACTGGCGTCGGGTTCCGCTTGTTGCGCCCCCTGAAAATACCACCTACACGTGAGGCTCAAGACGCTTTTTGGAAAGCCGACGTTCCCGAAATTCTCGACGACGTGATTCAGCGAGTCCGCCAGGAAGGCCGCGGGGCGCTCGGCATCGTCGATGAAAAACTACCGGCGGTGATCCAAGAAAATTTCCCAAAAAGGAACTAATCGCTTCGCGTTTTCATCGATTGCGCTCGGTCGAAAGGGACAGGAGATCTTCGGTCGCAATAGTTGCGGGGTCAGGCGACTGCTGCGGGCAATGTCTTCCTTTGTTTAACCCCGCCGCAGGCGGGCTGTCATCGCGCTTTGGAAAAACTCAGCGAAATTGAACGCAGCGTTTTATGGCGCTGCCAGCGGCTGCGCCGGTTAAACGATGTGTCGAAGCGTTGCTGCAGTGCTTACGCGCGTCTGCGCAGCGGCTATCCCAGTGCGAAGAAGGATTACCGCAAAGAACACAAAGCAAGAATCTGAATTGTTTTTCTTTGTGCTCTTTGCGGTCCAATACCTCTTTGCTTTCCTCGCCGCGCCGTGCGGCCTCGGGCGGAATTCAGTTTCAAACCTGCGGCGACATTCTTTCCATGCTCGTGCTCTCGCCGAAATCGTCGAATGGCGACCGATCACTCCCCGGGCCGCGTCGGCCCGGGACGTGATCAGTTAACACACCAACTAGGGTAACCACGGACGAAGCAACGCGGGCCGTCGGCGACCGTCCGACAACGTCACGGTGACGGCGATTTGATTGAGCTCGTTAATTTCGGCACCACCCACTAAGCTCGCACCTGCAGGGAAGTTAATAATGGCCGTTTTAAGATCCACGATTCCCGTCGCCGTTGTGTAAAAAAACGGCTTTGAGACATTGCTGCTCTTTGGCGTGGACCATCCGACGATCATGCCAGCGTCGTTTATGGACTCTGCCCTGGAATTGCCGCCAAAGCTTCCCAGGTCTTTTATTGGACCGCTCGGCAGAGTGTAGCTAAAAGCACGCATTACGGTTGCAGTACCGGATTTACCCTTGGAAGAATAACCCACGATGATCCCGGAACCGTTCATGTCGTCAGCAATACCTGAT
>JANMEB010000185.1:0-1459 GCA_031376585.1 Planctomycetota bacterium
TCAAAGACCTCGCCGGGACAGGCATAAATACCGATGAACGCGCGGCAAGATTTTGGCGGCTGGCATCTGGTATCTCCCTGAAATATGATGCGCCTTTCCTCGCTGAACGATGGCCTTCGATTCGGTTTTAAATGTCTGCCCCGCCTGCCAAACTTCCGTACGAACTGCGAATTGGAGTCACCGGACATCGCAGGCTCTCCGATTTAGATAGGATTATCACCGCGGTCGACAAACTGCTCGACCAGATTCAGGGTACGCTCGAATCCGCAGCAGAATTTCCACGCGGGCCGTCTGGCTCGAAACATTCCTGGGTCCAACAGCTCGATTCGGCGATGGCGCGCTGTGTAGGACTGGCATGGCGAAACTTGCCATTGAATCGAACCAGAATTCCCGCCGAGCAGCGTACGCCGCTCCATTGGCTAGTGGTTTCGCCGCTGGCCAAAGGGGCCGACCAAATTGTGGCCGCTCGAGTTTTGCAACGTCCCCAAGTCCACGGGCGGCCGCGACTGCAAGTCGTTACACCCTTGCCATTGGATGAATACCGTCGAGACTTTACCGACGTCGGCGACCTAAAGGAATTTGAAAGACTTCTGGGGTTCGACCGGCAACCCCTTGTTCTCCACTCGGAATTCGTCGAGCGTGTTTCGGCGTTAACTCCCGAGCAGGCTTTTGCTGCCCGCAATGAAGCGTATCGGGCGGCGGGGCATCGGGTGGTCGATTCTTGCGAGATTTTGATTGCAATTTGGAACGGCGAACAAGCATTGGGTTTGGGCGGAACGGGCGACGTGGTTCGCTACGCGATTGAACAACGCCGGATGGTGTTGTGGATCAATTCGAATCATCCGGACCAGCCCGCCCGATTGTTGCTCGCCAATTCCCGAGGCGACTCGTCCGCTTCGCAAGAAGAGCAAATGTTGCCATTCGCCGATTTTCCGTTGCCAAGTCGCGCGAAGGATTTGTCTCCCAACTTCCATCAGTTGGCCGCATACAACCGCGACTCGGCGTTCGACTCGGTTGAGTACTCGAAAATAGTCGAACGAATACTCGACGAGTTGCGGCGACTTGCCGGTAATGTCCATTTGCCATTCGATCGCATTTCAGGCGCGATCAACATACTCTTGCCGCACTATGCGCGAGCAGATCAGCTCGCCGTGCGCTATCAAAGCCTCAGCGCATTCGCTGGGACTTGGTTGCATGTTTTGGCGGCGATCGCCGTCAGCGTGGCCGTGCTCCAGATTCTCTTCGTTCGGCAACGCGTCGAGCTTATTCTGTTGGAGATTCTGGCCATGGTCGCGGCCGTGATCTTGTTTCGGATTAGCAAGAACGAATGTTGGCATGGCAAGTGGCTGCAAGACCGGCATTTGGCCGAGCAGATCAGGATTCGGTTCATTGCTTCGTTGGTCGGCCTCCGAAAACCAACTAGTCAGTCGACGGCCATCGTCCATTCGTTTTACCGCGG
>JANMEB010000196.1:0-5564 GCA_031376585.1 Planctomycetota bacterium
GACCCAACTCGGGTAAGTGCCAGTTGGAAAAAGGCGGTAGTGCCGCTTATGGTTCGCGAATGCTTGAATCAAGCTGTCGCAAGATCGGGTAGAGGAAATACTCGATCACGCGCCGTTCACCAACGCGAATTTCCGCGGCAACAATCATCCCTGGCAACAATCGATACTTGGCCGGCATGTTGGTTAGCTTGTCGGTCTTTCCCAACGTGACGACGCCGCGGTACATCGTGACCGTAGCTGGGGGCTCTCCCTTTTGAAAGGCGCCTTCGCTGATCGTGGACAGTATCCCATCAAGTGTGCCGTGTTTCTGGTATGGAAAAGCATCAAGTTTTATGCGCGTGATGTTCTGCGGCTTCACCAAACCGATGTCGCGAGCTTGAATTTCGATTTCCGCCTCCAGTGGTGCATTTACGGCAACCAAGGTGAACAGCGATTCGCCGGGCTTCGGTGCTGAGCCGGGCGATAGGTCGGCCACATTTAATACGACATATTCCTCCGACGGCGAGTCGCTGGGGACGCGCAACTCAACGAATCCTTTGATGGCGCGTGCCTTGGTCAGTTCTTCGGTGACTTCATCCCTTTCGCGAGACGCTGCCAAAATATCGGTTGAAATCTTCGATTGCCATTCCGACTTGAATTCTTGTTCTTGTTTTGAATTGACGTCAAGGTCGTGAATGAGTTGCTCGCGCTCGCTCTGCGATTTTTCCAGCGCTCGCTCAGCTCCAAGCTTCTCCATCTCGGCACCCCGTACCTGGAGCTTTGATTCGCTGCCCCGTTCCTTCAGTTTCTTGATCGTCTCATAAACCTCCGTTTGGATTTCTAGCTCGTATTGAAGGCGAATAGTATCGGCAGCATTGTTGACTTGTAGCACGTTGAGCTTTTCACGCTCGGCTGCAAAAGTCGCCAACTTGTCCGTGTATTCGCGCTTCCGAGCTTGAAAACTTCTCGATTCCAAATCCCACGAACTGGATTCAGTGTGACCTGCGGCGCTAAACTCCAAGCCATCACGCTCGGCAGTTAGTCGGGCGATTGCCGCCGCAAGACCATCGTCTCGCGACTGCAATTTCGCGACGTCGGCTTCGGACAAAGTTGGATCCTGCGTTGCGAGGACTTCACCGCGTCGCACGATGTCACCGAATTTGAAGCGAATCTCGCGAATGAGCGACGATGCGAGCGGCTGAATGACGATCGCTTGCTCGTGCGTGGTCAAACGTCCTTGAGCGACGACGATCCGATCGACTTTCGCCCAGCAAGCCCAAACAACTGCAGCCGTGATCAATGCGATGACCGTGTAAAGCGTCCAACGCGTGCCACCCGGCAAACTACGTTTTTCGATCTCAACGGCATCTGGTTGAAATTCGACAAGGCTCTTCGGAACGGAACGAGTCCGCTGCTGCTTCGCTGCCTTGGACGGAGGATTTCCTACATGTTGGCTGTTTGTTGTCGCCATAGCTCGCGATACACCTTGCTTTTCTCTAAGAGTTGCCGATGGCTGCCGATGGCATCGACTTTGGCTTGATCCAACACGATGATGGAATCGCTGCCGGCTAACATGGACAATCGATGCGAAACCATGATCACGGTGCGTCCTTGGGAAATGCGAGCCAAGTTTCGCTGGACGATGGCTTCGCTCTCTGGATCCAGGGCACTGGTCGCTTCATCAAAGATGAGAATTCGCGGGTCGGTTAACATGGCGCGGGCAATCGCCAGTCGTTGTTTTTGCCCACCGGAAAGGTTGCTGCCATTTTCTTCCAAAAGGGTGTCATACGAAAGCGGCATTCGCTCAACAAATTCGTCGGCTCCGGCCAATTTTGCGGCATATACGACTTCTTGGAAGCTGGCGTTCGTTTTGGCCATCGCGATGTTTTGCCGGATCGTTCCTTTGAAAAGGAAATTGTCTTGCAAGACAACACCGATATTTTGTCGCAAATGAGCAACGTCCAGCTCGCGCATGTCCAATCCGTCAATTCGAATGATTCCAGAGCGAACCGTGTACATTCCTTGGATCAATCGCGTGATGGTTGTTTTGCCGGACCCACTGCGTCCAACAATTCCGATCAACGAGCCATTGGGTATCTTCAGCGAAACGCCATCCAATGCCGGCGTCGCTTCTGGGGAATATTGAAAAGTGACATTTTCGAATTCAATTTGACCGACGACCGCGGGCCGTAGACCGTGGCCGATTCCGGCTTCCACCGGTCGATTCATGACTTGGCCGAGCATGCGAATGGAAAGCGCCGCTTCCTGGTAGGAGTGGACCAGCGACACAAGTTGTACGAGTGGACCGGAAACGCGGCCGGAGATCATTTGAAAAGCCACTAGTGCTCCAACGGACAGCTCTTCGGCGAACACGAGCTTAGCACCGTACCAAACGATCGCCACGACCATGCACTTTTCCAAGAGTTTGGAAATGCTTGTGGCCAGGGTTGAAATCTTGCCGACGCGAAAATGCATCGCGACGGATTGCGCCGTTCGGTCCTCCCATTTTTTTCGCTGCACCGGCTCCATGCTAAGTGCTTTGACGGTTTGCATGCCGTGAATCGACTCGACCAGCATGGCTTGGCGTTCCCCTTCGGCCTGGTAGAGGGCTTCAAGGCGGCGGCGATAGGGCCCGAGCAAAAGTCCGATCGTGGCTGCCATCAAGGCGGAAAAAAGCAGCACCACCAGCGTAAGGCGTGGGCTGTACCAAAATAATATTGGAAGGAAAACGATAAGGGCGGTGGACTCCAACAAAGTCAAAAACAAATTCCCGGTCAGAAATTGCCGAATGACTGAGGTTTGCTGCATGTGCTTGGTTAGAACGCCCGCCGACATTTTCTCGAAGAAATCCATCGGAAGGCTGACCATGTGCTGAAACGTTCGAGTGGCAACACGCACGTCGATCTTACTTGTCGCGTGCAACAATATGTAGCCGCGTAAGAACCCTAAAATGGCGTCGAACAATAGCGCAATCACAATTCCGACAGTAATGACATGTAATGTGGCGATCGCACTGTGCACGAGAACTTTATCGATGACAATCTGAAAATACAGCGGGACTACCAAACTTATGACGTGCGTAAAGATCACCGCGATGGCGACGTCCGTGAACGAGACGCCTTGACGAAGCACCTCGGGAATAAACCATTTGAGGCTAAACGGTTGATGCGGATCCATCATCGACATGAGTCGCTTAGCGAGTATGACTTCTCCGCGCCAAGCTTTTTCCAGATCCGCTCGCGACAAGAAAATGAAATCAGAACGATCGGCCATCGGATCATAGACGGCAACTTGTTCTTCAACTTTGCCATCCTCGCCCTCGATGGCCCTCAATCCGACCAAGATCACGAAGTTTCCGTTAACGAGTCGGGCCATGACCGGAAACGCTTGTCCAAGACGCATGAGGTGTTTCCAACTCAACTTGGTATGCCGCGTTTTGAAACCGTAGTCGGAGGCGATTCGCAATATTCGCGGGATCGATGGTTCTTCTTCCTCCAAAGAATAGTCATGGATCAGCCGATCGGCGCTGATGTCCGCACCGTGATGACGAGCGACGAGAGCAAAGCATCGTAAAGCCGTTTGCGACAAGACTGGCACCGGCCGTTCCGCTGCCGTTTCAGATGTCGGAGCCGCAGCCGCACTTTCCGCAGAATTCGGCGGGACGATGTCCGTCTGATCTGGCGTGGGTTGCTTGTCTTGCGCGGGGTCGTCGAAAGAATTCGTTGCGGTTTCGGTCATGTACTTGCCAATGCGATGACTTTGGCCAAAAACAAAAAGCCCCGTGCGGTTCCAACGCCGACGGGGCTTTTCGGTTCTGTTTCGATTCGAGAACGATTAGACGGGTACGGCTAATGTTCCGAATTGTGTTGTGAATTCCGTCTCGCGGAATTTTCTTAGCTCGGTCGTGGAATAGACAAATATAGACTTCAAATCGATGTCTGCACTAATTGACGAGCCCATAGCGTCTTGAATTTCCAACGTTTCGATGCGAGAACCGCCCCAGGCCATATTCCGGATAATGATTCCGCCTTGGGTCTCACCTCCGTCTAGCGTTAATTGAATGTCCAAATCGCGGAAATTGATAACGCGGAACGACAAATCTTCAGTAAATGAATCAAAGGTGCCAAAACCGCGGATCGTAAGGACATCGCGCCCGGCAAGTGCTTCTTCGTCAATGACGTCAAAATCGTCACCAAGCGTATAGAAATAATGATCGTTTCCGGCACCGCCGCGGAAGGTATCATTCCCTGAGAAGCCCGTAATTTCATCGTTACCGGCGTTGCCAGTTATGATGTTATTCAGTTCGTTGCCGAACAGCTCGTCATTGCCGATTCCGCTACGAAGATTTTCAATCACGGCCCCATAGGCAATGGCAACATTTTCGGTCTCGCCACCGACCGAACTGTAGCGGCCTTCGCGGAGATCTGCAGTTACCGATACCGTCTGGTTGTCGAGATCGAGCGTATCGACGCCGCCCGCATCCCAAATGGTTTGAAATCTGTTGTAGTTGCTCGCAAACTGGATACTGTCGTTCCCGGTGTGGTACGACATATTCGCGCCATAATCTTTTTGCAACTCACGTATATCGTACAGCATCGGTGAATCCGACCGGCGATCTGCCAATGGCGTATACGACATCATGCTATACCGACGGTCCTCGGCTGCCGCCGGCAAGTTTGTGAAATCGGTCGGTCCTTCCATAAACGTATGGGTTAACCCCAAGGCATGTCCCATTTCATGGAGGACGACGGACATTCCTTGAATCCCCATTGCTTGATTGTCGGGGTCCAACTTGTCGAGCCAAACGTCGCCTGGTTTCCCAAAGCCACTCGGGTAATAGGCCCAGGCCGCAACGCCTTCGGGTAGATCGGTTTGCCCAAAAGTAATCGCTCCCACCGGGCCTGGGAATTGCGGAACCTCGACAAAATCGATGTCGAGCATCGTTTCAAGGTTCGCAAGGACGAGACGGATTCCATTGCGCTGCGTCGTGGTCAAAGGTATCGGCCCGCCAGTGTACTCGGCATCGGCAGTGCCGTAGTAACTCGGAATTCCGAGGAGAAACGTATAGGTCAGCGTCAAGGTTCCGGGGAGGGTGTCCCAATCACTTCCGGCGTCGAGAGCCACTTCGGCGAAGGCGTCGGTGTGTACGGTGATATTCGTCCAATCACTCCAAAAAACGCCGTTGAATCCGCGGATCAGAAATTGGTCAAATTCGCGCCCACGATCGTCTTGGCCCCCTTTAAATTCTAATCCAGTGAATTGAAATGGGGTCAATTCGTGAACGACACTCTCTTCTAGCTCAATTCCATTCTTCAAAATCTTGGCGGTTGTAAACCCTTCGGTGAGGTCAATAATTTCGTACTTTGTAATCGACGGTCCGGGTCCAAAACTTATTACCGTTGATGCCAGTCGTTCCTCATAAGCATCTAAAATCAGCACTCGGGGAACAATGATGTCAGGTGGCGTGACCGAAATAATTTTTGCGGAAGCAATGGTCGACCAAAACTTTCCGTCGAACGCTCGAACGCGGAATCGTTCAAAATCAAAATTCGCCGCCGTATGATATTCCACTTGATTAAACTGCG
>JANMEB010000245.1:0-7071 GCA_031376585.1 Planctomycetota bacterium
ATGGCGATAGGAAATTCGCGTGTGATCAAGGCCGAGCAAATGGAGCATCGTCGCATGCAAGTCATGCACCGAGACTGGATTCTCGACGATATTGTAGCTGAAATCGTCCGTCGTGCCGTAGGAAATGCCTGGACGAATCCCGCCGCCGGCGAGCCAAAGCGAAAAACAACGGGGATGATGATCTCGCCCGTAATTGTCCTTGGTCAAAGTTCCTTGACTGTAGCAGGTTCGTCCAAATTCGCCGGCCCACAAAATAAGCGTGTCGTCCAGCAAGCCGCGCTGGGCCAAGTCTTTGATCAACGCGGCTTGAGGTTGATCGACGGCCGTACATTGTTTGCGAATTTCTTCTGGCAAGTTCCCGTGCTGATCCCAACCGCGCATATAAAGCTGTATGAACCGAACTCCTCGTTCGGCCAATCGACGAGCGAGCAAACAACTTGCTGCAAACGTGCCGGGCTTTTGAACGTCGGGGCCGTACATCGCCAACGTCTCAGCCGTCTCGCTGGAAAAATCCGTTAGTTCCGGCACCGACATCTGCATTCGATAAGCCATCTCGTACTGCGCGATCCGAGCGCGGACATCGGGATCGAGCGACCGCTGTGCTTCTCGTTCGTTGAGTTCGCCAACTAGGTCAAGCATATCGCGGCGCGTCTCGCGCGAAACGCCCGCAGGGTCTTTCAAATAAAGAACTGGGTCGCCGGCGCTGCGTAACTTGCAGCCTTGATGCTCACTAGGCAAAAAACCGCTTCCCCAAAACCGCGCCGAGAGAGCTTGCATATTGCCAAAGCCTTGCGTGATGAGCACGCAGAATGTTGGCAAGTCCGCATTTTCACTTCCCAAACCATAGCTGGCCCACGAACCAAACGATGGTCGCCCCGGTTGTTCATTGCCCGTTTGAAAAAATGTTATCCCCGGCTCGTGGTTGATCGCATCTGTGTACATAGAATGAATAAAGCACATCTCATGCGCCATTTGTCCGGTGTACGGGATCAGCTCGCTGAGAAAGATGCCATCTTGGTTATTGCGCTGTTTCGTGAATCGAAAGATAGACGGGGCGACAGGAAAGCGAGTTTGTCCGCTAGTCATTCCGGTGAGCCGCTGTCCTTGGCGGATCGAGTCTGGCAAATCTTGATCGAAGCGTTGCACGAGCTGCGGCTTGTAGTCGAATAAATCCAATTGGCTCGGCGCACCTTCCATGTGCATGTAGATAACGCGTTTGGCCTTGGGCGCAAAATGGGGTTTGCCCAGAACACCGCTTCCCATGGGTTGGGCATCATCCGCGGTTGCGTTCGGTAAAAGTGAGCCCATCGCCAACGAACCGAGCCCCGCGGCCAGAGTCCGCGAGCCCGCTCCAAAAAATCGGCGGCGAGTCAGCGACAAGTAGTGTTCTTCCAATGGATTCGACATCGCAACTCCAATCGATCAGTCAACGACAATGGATTCGTTCAAGTTCATCACGGCACTTGCGAGCATCGTCCACGCGGCAAGTTCCGCTGCCGGTATTTCGGTGGAAAACGGGGCGTCTCCCACGGCCAAGAGTTTCTTTGCGTCTTCTTCCGACGCAAAGAACTTTTCGCGGAATTTGGCAAGTGCCGAAGTCAGCCGGGCAGCTTCCTCAGCGTCCGGCTTGCGACCAAGGCAGCGGCTAAAGAGCATCGACAGACACTGCGATTCATCTTTCGATTCGCCAAGCGTTCTTTGCGCCAGGACGCGTGCGGCTTCGACGAATTGCGGGTCATTCCACAACACGAGTGCTTGAAGTGGAGTGTTTGTCGAACTCCGGCGGATCGTGCATGACTCGCGCGTGGGTGCGTCAAACATTTGCAGCGACGGCGGGGGACAAGCTCGCTTCCAATACGTGTAGAGGCTTCGCCGCCACAAGTCGTCACCCATTCCGCGAGTGTAATTTCGGGTGTTGGACGCGGGCATGGCGACTTCGGCCCAGATGCCGTCGGGCTGATAAGTCTTTACCGACGGCCCGCCCAATTTTTCGACGAGCAAGCCAGACACGTACAAGGCTTGGTCGCGGACTTGCTCGGCAGACAGGCGGCGGCGAGGGAAATAGGAAAGCAATCGATTGTCGGGATCGCGTTCACGCACGTCGGGTCGAACCCGAGAACTCTGTCGGTACGTTTGGCTGGTCACAATCAATTCGATGATGTGTTGCATGTCCCAATTCGATTCGCGCAGCTCAATGGCCAGCCAATCCAAAAGTTCCGGATGGCTAGGCCACTCGCCTTGCATTCCAAAATCTTCGCTCGTGCGAACGAGGCCGGTTCCAAAAAAATGTTCCCACAATCGGTTAACGGCGACGCGTGCAACGAGCGGGTTTTCCGCCGATGTCATCCAATTCGCCAAGCCCAGTCGGTTGCGCGGTTGCTCAACCGGCCAAGTTCCCAGCGAAATAGGGATTGTCCGTTCGACTGGACGTTTCATGTCAGGTTTGTCGTACGCACCGCGAGTCAAGACGTAGGTTGTCTTCGGTTGCGGCAACTCGTGCATCACCATGGTCAGAGGAGTTTGCGCCTCGATATCCGTTTTTTGTTGCAAGAGATCGGCAATCGCCTTTTGTTTTTGGCGATAGCCAGGAGCGTAGTGAACTCGCCAAGCCTCCATCAAGCGTTGCGCCCTATCCGCCGCGAGTGCCCTCGGTGGAACAAGCGCCAACACAAGGTCCGTCGGCCACTGTGAATCCACGGCTTCGCTTTCAAAGTAGAAGCCAGCATCACCCCCCGTGTTGATGATCTTCAACACAAGCGAATTCTGGCCCGCCCCCAGCGGAACCGCGAGCAGATCTTGATTCGCGGCAAGCGAACGTTCGACATTACGTTGTTGGATGGATCGACCATTGACAAACAATTCAAACCCGTCGTCACTTCCAAGCGACACGTTGAATTGCCGCGCAGTCGGCGAATAGATTCGACGGCCGACGTAACTGATGTTGGTTCCTGCCGCGAGCTTGTTGAGATTGGCGTCTTTGAATTCCAATTGGTGTTGCCAAGTTTTCTTTTCGGAGCCGAACTCTTTGCCAAGGTCGATCGAAACGTCCGTTTCCGGACCATGCTGCAACTCGTACGGCGATTGGCCCGACCCAGTCGCGAACGGGCCAACCACGTACCAAGCGCTAGTCGCCATCGGCAAGTTCGCAGCCGTCGACTCATTCAATTGCCCCAAGCTCAAACGAACGTTTCCCAACGAATGCTGCGAGTACATCGATTGGTATTCGAGTTGCACGATGATATCGGTACCACCCTCGTAGCCAAAAGCGTTGTCGGTCATGAACAGTGCGAGTCGTTCGCCTGGGTGGAGATGGCTTCCCACGGCCCAACCTGATTTGGGATCGTCGTCGATCGCATTGATGACGACGTAGTCACCGTTGGCTTGCTCGTGATCGGCCCAAGCCCATCGAAAATGAAGTCGGGTTTTCTTGGTCGGATCGGCGACAGAAATGGCTTCGGCTTGGACGCCGGAAAGGACAGCATTACCATTGGGAGCGCGTCCAACGCGGCCTTCGTTAAAACTCGGATGCGTTAGGGCTTCGAGCGAGATCAAATTCAAGTTGGTTGCATTCGTGCGGAGAGTCATTGTGTGAACGTCGGTGCCCGGGTTCTCGCCCGACGCCAAAATCGTACCCTCCGGTGAAATGGTCAGCGTCGCCCCTTTGGCAGAGACCGCCGAAGTCACCTCCGATTTGACGGTTTCCCAACCGGAAATTTGAGTTGTTTCGGCAACGAAGGCTTGTTCCAAAGTCGCTTCGCTTGGATCGATCGTATCAAGTCCCGCGCGCGCTTCGGCAAGCTGAGATTCAATTTTCTGCAATTCTGCGCGTTGTTCTTTTGAGGGCACCGACAAGAACGGCTCGAAGGCTCGATTCGGATTTGGCAGTTGCGAATACAACCCCGGCTCCTCCAACGAATTGAAAAACGCATACAAACTATAAAACTCGTCTTGTGAGATCGGATCGAATTTGTGTTCGTGGCAGCGTGCACAGCCCAGCGTCAAACCGAAAAATACGGCCCCAGTCGTGGCCGTTCTATCGACCGCGTATTCAACCAAATATTCTTCGTTGATCGCGCCGCCTTCGTCCGTCATGACGTGATTTCGATTAAAGCCGCTGGCGACTTTTTGTTCGATCGTCGCGTTGGGAATCAGATCGCCCGCAAGCTGTTCGATTAGAAAATGATCGAACGGCAAATTGTTGCGATAAGCGTTCAACACCCAATCACGCCACAGCCACATTTGTCGGCCAGCATCCGTGTGAATTCCATTGGTGTCGGCGTAACGAGCCGCGTCTAGCCAGCGAGCCGTCATGTGCTCGGCGTATCGAGAGCGATACGGCTCCGTTGTTAGCAACCGATGCACCAAGGTCAATTCGGGCGCACGTTCCGTCGCGTTGCTAACGAACGCATCGACGTCTTCGGGTGTTGGCGGAAGTCCCGTAAGGTCGAGGTACAACCTCCGCGCATATGTCGCTCGATCGATTTCGGGCGATGGTTCGATACTTTCTGATTCAAGTCTCGCTCGAATGAACTGATCGACGGGATTGCGTGGCTTTGATTCGTTTTTCGTCGCGGGGACTTCGGGGCGTTGTGGTGCGACGAACGACCAATGCGCGTCATAATTCGCACCTTGGTCAATCCATTGGCGAACCAGTTCGATTTCTTCGGCTTTCAAATGACGCTTGTTGCTGTCGGGAGGGGGCATCATTTCCTCGGCATCATTGCTGGAAATACGGCGAAGCAATTCACTTTCTCGCGATGAACCAGCGACGATCACGGCTGGTGAATCATCTTTGCCAACGGACGGTTGCGGGGCATCAAGTCGCAAGTCAGCTTGGCGAGCAGCGTTGTCCGGACCGTGGCATTTGAAACAGCGATCAGACAAAATCGGTCGAATGTCGCGATCGTATCGAACCGTATTCGCCGTGGCTCGACCGGTCGCAGTTTGGTTGTTCGCTGGTATTTTTTGTGGGGGATTCTCGTCGTCTGCAACCGCCACGCCGGAGTATGAAAAGCTTAACGCCAGAATGCAAATTGCCCCTGCCGCCGAAATCGCTTTTGCGACTAAAGTAATTCGAGGTTGCAATGCCACTTTTAGCTTCTCCGAGTTTAGGACGCACTTGTGGAGCTGCGACGATTAATTGACCGTTACTCCATTTTGACCTGTCGAACGTTATTCCGAAAGCTCCAATGCGCGGCGGGTTCCTTGTTTATCGAGCCCAATCATTGCACATCCGGCCTAGTGGCCGGTCCATTTCCATCGCTCTGCGGCGGCCCGCCATAGCGGAACCTCCGCAGGCAAGCACTGATTTTCGTTGCGGTCTCTCGTCCCGTCGACAACCAATAAAACGAAAGCCGCCAGGATGAATCCCTCGACTTGAAAAAAGTTGGCGTCATTCAACGGTCTGCCAATGGCGGATCACACCGTCCACAGCTCGATGCCATTGATGCCGTCATTCGCCGCAAAAATCAAAAAGCTCGCGCCACCTTCGGTCAGAGATGTCGGGTTCGAACTTCCAGCCCCTGGGTTGATGTCCGCAACCAATGCGGTCGTACTCCCAAAGATGCCGCTCTTCCATAGCTCGCGTCCGCTCAGGCCATTGTCCGCCGTAAAGAACAGCGTCCCGTTCAGATTCATCAGTTGCTGCGGAGCCGATCCAGTCGCTCCCGAACTGATGTTTTTGACCAACACCGTGCCGGCCAGTGTATTGTTACTGCGATGCAACTCGATCCCATTGACGCCATCGTCTGCCGCGAACATCAACGTCCCACCCAAGTTTGTCAGTTCGCTGGGTGAGGATGATGCAGCGCCCGGATTGATGTCCTTGACCAACGCCGTTCCAGCACCCGCCCCGTTGCTCTTCCATAACTCGATGCCGCTGGTGCCATCGTTGGCCCTGAACATCACGTTTCCTTTGAGATTGGTCAACTGAGTTGGATTGGAACTCAACAGGCCAAATTGGATGTCTTTTACTAGAACCGTATTGGCCAACGTCCCCGTGCTCTTCCACAATTCAACGCCTGCCACGCCGTCGTTGGCACTAAAGAACAAGATCCCTTTGACATTTACAAAGTTGCCAGGCGTTGAGCCCAGCGGTCCGGCTTGTATGTCTTTGACCAGCAAGGTCCCGGACGACGTCCCATCACTCTTCCATAACTCGGGACCGTTCGTCCCGTCGTTGGCAGTAAAGAACAGTTTTCCCTTGACGTTCGTCAAGTTACCAGGATTCGAATCGTCGATTCCGGATCGGATGTCTTTGACGAGCACGGTCCCGACCATGGTTCCGTCACTCTTCCACAACTCAGTTCCCTCGGCGGCCGTTTGCGCTACGAAATAGAGGATGCCATTGACATTGGTAAATCGGTCCGGTTTGGATGTGCCGCTACCCGCGATAATATCTTTCACCAGCGCGGTTCCCGCAGTGCTACCATCACTCTTCCACAGTTCGGAGCCGAGCACGCCGTCGCTGGCCGTGAAATAAAGTCTACCGCCGACATTCGTCAAGTTGGTTGGGAACGAGCCTGTTGCTCCAGGGCGAATATCTTCGACCAGCACAGTGCCGCCGAGTGTGCCGTCGGTTGTCCTTAACTCTTTGCCTTCAACCGCCGTGGTGGCGACAAAGAAAATGATCCCGTTCACATTGGTGAAGTCGCTTGGGCTGGACGCGACAGAGCCGGCGACGATATCGATCAAGGCTGTTGAGCTCGGCGGAGTCGACGGGGCAACACCAATGCCGGCAACCCCCGCTCCGGCAAGTCCCGCGCCTGTAACGCCGGTGCCCAGCACTCTCGGTCCGTTAACGCTTGGCAATGCAACACCCGGTGCGGGCAACGTCGCTTCGCCCCCTCCGTCCATGACCCATAGTTCGTTGCCAGCGATTCCGTCATTGGCTCGGAAAAATAACCTTCCATTGATATTAGCAAGATACGAGGAATTCCCGTCGAGGCTGTTCCGGTTCCGTCTCGTCCATGATGAAGTGTTGTTGCTGTTACTACAAAAAAATGAGTGTGCTGCGGAGGATAGTGATTGCAGCAGAGCAAACGAAAGATATGAAAATATGTTACAGGGTAT
>JANMEB010000203.1:0-1162 GCA_031376585.1 Planctomycetota bacterium
TCTTTTGTTCCTCGCCGTTTAGTCCAGTGTCCGGATCGACCGCAGATTCGTGATTGAACACGTTGAACGCGCACGGTTCTGGAAACACAGAACACGCCCTGGGCTGACCGGACAAATAGGCTGCCGCTTGGTTGTGCAGCTCTTCGATGGCTGGCAGTCCCGCACCTGAAACTGCTTGGTACGTACAGACGTCGATTGCTTTCAGTCCGAAGCGTTGCCGAAGCGGATTCACTGCGACGAGCAAGAGAATTGTCGAACAATTCGGGTTTGCAATTAACCGAGGCTCTGAATCAAGCCCTAACAGTTCCGAGCCATTGACTTCAGGAATGACGAGGGGCAAGTCTGCGTGATGTCGAAAGCACGATGAATTGTCGATCACCCTAGCGCCAGCTTCAACGGCATAGGGCAACCACGTTTGCGCCACTTCGGCGTTTGCCGCCGACAGAACCAACCCGACGTCATGAAAAACTTCTCGACTCAGCCGCATTATCGAAAGCCGTTGTTCGCAGTAATCGATTTCACGGCCGGCGGAAATCTCGGATGCTACCAGCCGCAAGCGGTTTGCCGGCCAGCGGCGCTCGGCAAGAATCCGCAGCATTTCTTGACCCACAGCTCCAGTTGCGCCTAATATCAAAATTGACGCCTGTTGTTGAGAATTCGTCATGTACTCACCTGTTCCACAAGCAGTGGCTCTCGAGTGCAAATTTGGAATGGCGTTGACGCAAGCGGTTGCGCAGCCAAGTCGAACAAGTCTGCCATAACAGCTTCGGTAGTTGGCCATCGGCCTGCCCCTTTACCGCGCACGAACGATTGAAGTCCGCTGCTCGTCCGAATTGTCGCGCCGTTTTCTTGCCGCCTTAGTCGCGCCAGTGGATGGCGTCTATCGAGTTGTCGAATCTCAACACTCAATTGAAATTGATCGCCGAACTTGGTCCACGCCGCGACTTGCCGAAAGCAAGGTCGTGGCGTTTTCCTTGGTCGGTTGAATCGACGTTCGTCTAACGGCTCGCAACGAACTTGCAAGGGTGCCAGCCATTTGCCGGTAAGCTGTCGATGCATGAGCACTAGTTTGTCGACCGCGTCCTGACCGCTCAAATCGCGCGATGCGTCGGCCTCAGCAAAGCCCGCATCCTGGGCTTCAGCAATCGCCTCGTCCAGCGAC
>JANMEB010000499.1:0-3728 GCA_031376585.1 Planctomycetota bacterium
CTTATCCTCCAGAAGAATTTTTTCGACCGAGAGGTTTTCGTACAAGTCGATTTGAATTCGATGATCGTCCTGCAACATACGAAAGCGGATCGTGTTTTTTCCGCTGATCGTTTTCTCTTTCGGATCGATGCGGATATCGAGGTGGTATGACAACAAGTCGTTATTGGCCCGATACTGGCCATACTCCCCCCGCAGCACCTCTCCCCTCGTCGGCTCATTCGTCTCTTGAGCCGCAATCCCCTGCTCGCAGACCGTCCCCGCCAAAATACTAAAAGCGACAATCATCGGTTTGAATAGATTCTTCATTTGTCTCTTTTAACCTACAGGACGAATTTTCGAAGGCGGCATTATCGCTTACTTTACCGCCACCGGCGGCGTGGCGTAGTCGCTGGTGGGTGTTCCGATGGCGGGTTGGATTTTGTCGAGCATCTGTTGGCTGCGGAGGAAGATGCCATCGAATTGGACGGCAGGTGCGGCGGACTCAGAGCTGCCGGGGGTAAAGATAGCGTAATAGGGAATGCCTAGGCCGGTGTTGCCGATCTCGGCGAGGAACGGATCGACTTCGGAATTCTTGTCACGCTTGGCTTTGAGCGCGACGATCTTGTTTTGCTCAAAGTATTGTTTCGTTTTTCGGGTGTTGAGAGCGAACCGCTCGTTGGTCTTGCACGTCATTCACCAGTCCGCCGTAAAGTCGACGAACACGATGTTCCCTTTGTCCAGTTCTTCGCGCAAGGCGACTTTGGAAAAGGTATTCCATTCTAGTTCGTGCGCCGGAATCAATACGAAAAATGCGATCCAGCAACCGAGCGCAACGATCGCAAGGCCATAAGCCCAGGCTTTGAGCTTGTCGAACAATTCGGCCGCAATCGACGTGTGGCCGATCACCGAGCAAGCGATTCCAATTGCTAGGGCCATCGACAGCGTGGGAATGCCGAATTTTTCTTTGAGACTGCCGAATAGGAAGATCGCCGCACCGAGCATAGCGAAACCCATCGCGTGTTTGAAAGTCACCATCCAATTGCCGGGACGTGGCAGCAATCCGATCAATTTCGGAAATGCGCCGATCACCAGATAGGGCAAAGCCATCCCCAACCCCATCGCGGAAAACGTGAGATACGTCAGCCACGCAGGTTGGGCCAAAGCCCAAATGACTGTGGGAACAAGCAGCGGCCCCGAGCATGGAGTCGCCAACAACGTCGTGAGAATTCCTTTGAGAAATGCGCCGATGAATCCTTCTTTGGCGGCCAACTTGCCAACGCTGCCGGATCCCGACATGCCGGGAATCGGAATTTCCCAAACGCCCATAAAGCTCAAGGCGAAAGCGAACACGACGCCGATCATCACAATTTGAAAACGATCACTTTGGAACAGCCCACCCCAGCCGCCTCCTGCGGGACGCGTAGCAACGAAGGCCAGTAACATGAACACCGCCATCACTCCAGCCGCAAAAGCGATATTTAGCATGAGGATGCGGCGCGGGTTTTCCCCGGCTTGCTGCACGAACGACATGATCTTCAAACCGATCACGGGCAACACGCATGGCATGAAATTCAAAATGAAACCCGCGAGCAAGGCCAGACAGACGACCGTCGGAATGCTGTAATTGGCGAATTGGCCCGCTTTGGCTTTTGCCGATGCGATGCGATTGCCGTGAGCCTCGTTCACTTGTTCATAAGTCGATCCGGACTCAAGGCTCAACGGACTTTCGCCGGCAACTTCATCTGGGCCAACAGGAATTTCTCCCTTAAAACTAAACGCGACGGGTTGACTCGTGATGTTGGCGTCGTGCGATTGAAATCCGACCAAACCACCTAACGAATAGGTCCTAGGTTCAGTATTTTTTGGAACGTCAACGCGAATCGCCCACGTCGTCTTGTTAGGGGACTCGCTGGACGCCGGTTCGACAACCACGTCGCGGACTTTCCAATCGTTGGTTTTGTTAAGCACAACGATAGTCGGTTTCGCCGACGACTCGACGGTCGAACGATGTTCGCTGAGCGAGGGGATCGTCCAACCGGCGTCGGCATCGGCTTGGATTCGCAAAGTCACTGTTTGACCTGGGCGGGCTGCTTTGGGAGTAAGCGTTCCTTTAAAGGCCGCATGGGAGAATTCGGGACGAAAGACGTCGCTGGCCTTGGTCTGCGCAATCAACCGCGCGTCGGTTTTGGATTTGAATTGATTGCAGGTGCCCAGTTCATTACAAATCTGACCGTTGATTTCGACAGGAATAGCTAAAGCCGAAACATTTGCATCGGAATTAAATTTGATCGCGGAAGACCAAGAAACGGTCCCCTCGAAATGATTTGATACTTTATTATTGTTCGGATCGAATGCAGCAACTGGATCCGAGTCGGGTTCGAATTCGCCGACGATAGTCGCTCCGCTGAATCCCTTTTTGAAGGAGAACTTGGTCGGAATGGACGGCTCAGTATTTTTCGTTGGGTAGATGTGAAAGCCGGGCTCAATCTCGACGGTGACGTTGAGTCGGCCATCGACGCCATTGGGCTCGACGGAGAATGAACTTGTCCAAGTCAAATTATCCGCCGATTGCGCGGCCGCATATGCGGGAAAAATGCTCAGCGCAATCAGCAAAACCGCAACACGGATTCCAGCGATTGAGCGAACTCGTTCCAACATTCGTCACCGATTTCCTAAAGCAATTCCGACAGCTATGTTACCGCCACCCAACTCGTTCTGACATATTTCTTTCGCACGTAGCAGGCACATTCCAGGTGCCGAGGCTTTTTGCGAGGGTCACTGCACACGAACCAGTAATTTGTCCGTGGCCAAGTTCAGGTTCCGGCTATTTCTTATCGGCTATTTTTTATTCGGCACCGGCAATTTTTTGGCGGCTTGGCGTTTCTTGGCTGATTCTTCCTCTTTCGGATCGTAATAACCGCCGAACGACACATCGACCTTTTTGTCGCGGAACATCTCGCAATCGTTGTCCGAGCAAACTTGGCCCGACACGGTCAATTCGATTTTTAATTTCTCCAGATCCGCTTCACTGGTAACTTCGATCGGTCTGGTGAAAGCAACTTTTTCCATGAACTCTTCTAACCTGGTTTCGAATACAGGATCGTGTTCCGTCACCTTGGGTTCGCGGTTGGCCGTGAATTCTCCTTTGCTTTGGAAGAATTTCGATTCGGCGATTTTTATTTTCGTTGGCCCTGGCGGTGAAGCTTGTTGCAGCGAGTAAATGTGCGAGCCGTCGATAATTTCGCATTCCACCACCAAGCGTCCGGTGCGAGTACCTTTTTCGATCTCGTAACGAGCGGTCAGCTTGATCGTCTCATCATCGTCGTCCGCCCAAGCCGTGAGCAAGGAAAGCCCGAACAACAACACGATCTGTCCAATGAACTTTGGTTTCAACATTTTCGGTGAACTCTGAATTGCGCGAAATCCTCGGTCGGCGAAGTCCAGGAATTTACCAATTTACCCGATCGTTGCTCAATGTCAAAACAGTTGAGAGCAACGAGCGTTTCTTTCGCTTCTACAAGGTTTCGATGCTCGACGCCCGCGTGCCTTTCAGGCGTTCCAAGATTTTCTGGATCCGTTCAAGGACTTTCGTCGTATCGGGAAATGTGCGTTTTTCCACGCACAACCAGCGAATCCAATTAAGTCCCGCGATTACTGGCGAGCTGGCGTCGATCAGGTTGACCAAACTCAATTCAGTTTGAGTCAGCAGGTTGACCGCAGCGTATGCGTCTAGCGCTAAGGCCCTCAAG
>JANMEB010000291.1:0-8002 GCA_031376585.1 Planctomycetota bacterium
AAATGCAAACCTTTTTCCGGAGCCAAGCGTGCCAGATAACCGATCGTGAGAATCCCGGCGGACGGTCGCTTAACCAATGTTTCGAAATCGGTGGTATCGATCCCAAGCGGCGTAACAAAAATCTTGGCACGATCCAAATCAAATCGCCGCGCCATGGCATCCGCGTAAAAATGACTGTGCGTTAAGAATCCATCGACGTATCGTGCAAGATTTCGAATGGCGTCCGTCGCTTGTTGGCGAAACGGCTCTGGTAAATAATCCAAAAATACGTCGTCACCTTGCAACGTTGCGACGATTGGAATGTTGAGATGTTGCTTCCAATGCGGCACTCCACCAGCGATCAACATGTTGGTCAGCAGAAGCAATTGCGGACAAGCAGAACCCTTGAGCCATTTCGTCAATCGCACGACTTCCTTTCGCTGATTCCCGTCGATGCCGCGGAGCATGGAGAGCGTCAAATTTCCCAAAAGCTTGGGGTCGGTCGCGCTCGCGTTCGATGTCAATTTGCGAATCAGCCACGGACTATCGAAGGCGCGATCAAAAAAACGCGGCAAATGGCGAAACAGCGGAATCTTTTGCTGCAAGTAAACATTGATCCCGCCGAAAAAAACTTCGTCGACCGCAACATCATTTTCATCAGTGCGAATCGGCGTATAAATCGGCACGAGTTGAGCATCGATACCCAACTGCTGCATGGCACGGGCGAGCGTGTTGTCGTGCATGCAACTTCCGCAATACATTCCCCCGGCACCGGCGGTCAGGTAGACGAGATGCTTGAGTTCGATTGGCGCCATGATCTCACGCGACCAAATTGGCTTGATGGTCAGACTGACATTGCCGAACGATTCTTTCGCAGATGGCGTCGGCTTGTGCGCCAGTCAAAGTCAGTTCGGAAGAGCGAAGGATAACTGTGAGCAATAGTCGTTTCCTATCCGGTCCGTCCTTTTTCTCGTCGCGAAAAAGTTCTTTGAAACTGACGGATTCCAACAGCTCGCCCCCCGCACGACGCACGCTTGATTCCAAAGCACGCCAACGAACTCGCTCCTCGACGACAAAGTTGAAGTCGCGCTGAATGCTTGGGAATGGACTGACGTCTTGATGCCTAACCGTTGCCCTTGCCAAACCCAAAATTGCCTGCATATCAAGTTCCGCGACGGTCGCCGACTGGCGAAAGCCAAACGTTCGCTTGCCTTGGGCGGAAACGCTGCCGATATACCCAAGCCGTTGACCGGCGACATCCAACTGCCCGGAAAAATTCATGTCGAACAACGGATGATCAAATGTGGTAATCGTCGCGGCGACTTTGGGATTCAAGTGCGCGAGCAGCGAGTCGATCACCCCCTTGAGTTCAAAAAAGTCGCGTTGGCTAACGATGGCGAGCTTGGTCGGCTCATTCGGTAGTCCAGTGGGTTGAGACAAATAAACCGTGGCGAGTTCAAACAGATGCACGTCGGAATTGCCGCGATACTCGTTGATGCGAAATGCCTCTAACAAACTTGGAATTAAGCTACGTCGCAAATGATTGACTTGGCCGATATTCTGCGAGGACTTTTCAAGGACTCCCAGCATTGGCTGTTGACTTACCAGCGGTTCGGCGTCGGTCCACGGACTAAAGCTCTCGGACCAGGGCGCGGGTACGACGCTAGTCGTCATCGCTTCGTCCAATCCAACAGACGTCAAAAAATGTCGCAGCCTATCAACGACTCGATCCGCCGGCCTCTTGTGCGACGCCACCATGGGCACTGGACGATTGTCGGGGACGTGTTCGTAGCCATTAATACGGCCGATTTCCTCTACTAGGTCAATCTCGCGAGTCACGTCTCGTCGCCATGATGGTGCGATGACGGTCACTTCGTCAGCCGAAGAACTTTGGATCGAAAAACCCAAAACGGTCAAAATTTCCGCGCTCTGTTTTGGCGGAACTTGAATTCCCAAGACGCGGTCGGTTTGGCGATGCCGCAATCGAATGGGCTGAATTAACGCTGGCTTTTGTCCGACGTCAATGCAGCCTGCGGCAAGCTGCCCACCCGCAAGGTCCAAAATCAGTTGGCAACAGCGGCGGCTGGCCCAATCGATCTGCTGATTGTCAATCGTGCGCTCAAATCGGTACGACGCCAAACTGTGCAGATTCAATTTGCGGGCCGCATGGCGGATCGACATTGGATTAAATTGTGCGGCCTCAATCAGCACGTCGACCGTCGACGGTGTAACTTCGGTGTCCGCGCCGCCCATGACGCCTCCCAAGCCGACGGCCCGATTCGCGTCGGCAATCACGCACATGCCCGGTTCCAATCGGTACGATTTGTGATCGATGGCAAGCAAGGTTTCCTCGGGACGAGGTTCGCGCACGATGATCTTCGCGCCCTGCAGTTTGCGAAAGTCAAATGCATGCAAGGGCTGCCCACATTCCAACATAACGTAGTTGGTAATGTCGACGATGTTGTTGACGCTGCCAACCCCAACCGTCACCAACCGATCCACGAGCCATCTTGGACTTGCGGCAATCTTGACGCCGCGAACGAGGCGCGCCGTGAATCGACTGCATAAATGCGGAGCGTCAATAACGACTTGAAAATCTTTCTGAATCGCCGGACCGTCCGCCGCTGGTTGTGGATTTGGAATCTGCAGCGGAACTTGCAACAGCGCAGAAATTTCACGCGCCACACCGAGGTGTCCAAGGCAATCCGGGCGATTGCTAGTCACTTCCAAATTAATCGCTTGGTCGGCACCGATGTCTGTGGCACCGTCAAAGTTCAAACCCGACATGGTCAAACGCTCAATCCAGTCGTTTGGGCTCACGTTGGGGCGAACGTATTCTTCCAGCCATAAACGTGAAACTAGCATTTCATTTTCCGAAAGTGGTGAATGGACGCGGCAGCATGCGACCGAATTTCATTAGAATTGTCGCAGAAAACGGACATCGTTCGTGAATAAGTAGCGAATATCGGTGATCTGATGGCGAATCATGCACAAGCGCTCAACGCCTAGGCCAAACGCAAATCCTGAGTATCGGTCGGGATCGTAGCCGACGGCCGCCAACACGTTGGGGTCGACGATCCCAGCGCCGCCGAACTCGACCCAACGACCGTTCCAAAAATAATCTGCTTCGACGCTCGGTTCAGTGAATGGAAAAAACGACGGCCGAATACGAACGGGAACGCTCGAGCCCAAATAATTGTCGGCGAATAACCTAAGCACGGTCTTCAAGTCGGCAAGCGAAATGTTTTCGTCGATCAACAAGCCCTCCATTTGGTGAAACATCGGATAGTGCGTCGCGTCCGCCGTGTCTGGTCGATACACGCGGCCAAGCGAAATGATCCGAATGGGCGGTTTAATTTTTTCCATCACGCGAATTTGCACGGTGCTCGTTTGGCTGCGCAGCAACAATGGCTCGTGATGATGTCGGCTGGCGACCGCGAGGTAAAAGTTATCTAACGGGTCGCGCGCGGGATGGTCCGCGGGGATATTAAGCGCTTTGAAGTTGTGCCATTCGTCTTCAATCTCAGGACCTTCCGCAGGAGTGAACCCGAGTCGGCCCATGATGTCCTTGAGCTCCTCGATCGTCTGCGTGATCGGGTGCAATCGTCCGACGCGAAAGGCGGGTCCAGGCAAAGTTGGGTCGATCTTAGGATCGCGCATTTGGATTTGCCCGACTTGCTCAAGTCGTTGCTTGGCGTGATCAAATGCGCTTTGAATTGCCGATTTTACTTCGTTCAATCGTTGCCCGGCGGCTGGCCTGTCAGGTCCGGGGATGCTCCCCAAGTTTTTTTGCACCGACTTAAGTTGACCGCTTTTTGCGCCCAAAAATTCGACGCGAGCGCCTTCCAACAGATCGTTACTGGTTGCGGCGGCAAACGTTGATTGGGCTGACTCGCACAGGCGATTCAATTGATCCAAAAAATCGGTTAGCGCGATATCGGCAGGCTTGTTGGCATCGATCGACATAACCTGACTCGGCGATGGTGGCGTAATAAAAAAAAAGCGCGGTGCCAATCGGTGGCCGCGCTTTTGTCAAGACTTTCGCAATTTCGACTAAGCGGCCATTGCCTTCTGGACGGCTTCGACGATTTTATCAAAACCTTTGGGGTCGACGACCGCAATTTCAGACAGCGACTTGCGATCGAGCTCGATTTTCGCAAGCTTCAATCCATTGATGAATCGGCTGTACGCGATTCCGCGTTCACGACAAGCTGCGTTGAGACGAATGATCCATAACTGGCGATACGTTCGTTTCTTGACGCGGCGATCCCGGTAAGCGAATGCGCCCGCTCGGGCGAGAGTTTCTTTGGCAGTTCGTAAGAGTTTGCGTCGACCGCCGACGTAACCTTTCGCCCTTTCGAACAGACGCTTATTGGCTTGCGTCCGTGCCGCACCTTTTCTGGTACGCATGGTGAATACCTCATTTAGTGTCCGAAAGGCCCTTGGCGAAAGCCAAGCGTTCAATTGCCCGCGAACGAGTTTGAGTCATGTGTGGGGGCAACATTCCTGCCGCCACGATTCTCAGTTGTAATTGTTCTCGCTAATAACTGTATTTGCCCAACGATTTATGAATTTGCTTCTGCATCGTTTTGTCCAAAACGGTAGTACCTCGCAAGTTACGACGACGTTTGCTGCTCAAGCGGACTTGCAGATGGCTCGTTCCCGAACTGCGATGTTTGACTTTACCGGACGCCGTAATTCGAAAGCGCTTCTTGGTCGCTTTGTGCGTTTTCATTTTGTACATGGAACTAGATTCCTCAACCAAATCGATGAACGAACCAACACGAAACCGAATCGTACCCGGAAATGAAGCCGGAATTGTAGGGAAAAACGCTTGTTTCCGAAAGGGGATTGCACAACAAATTGGCCGCGAATTTGGAGTTCGGCACGTGCTTTGCCGGCGTAAACTTGGTGTGGCGAAGATCGGGACGATCGCTCCACGCGGCAAAATCGTTGTAGGCAGACGCATTACTCTCGGCAACTTGGTGAGTTGTTGCGAGAACTGCGGTTTCCCTAAGCTATTTTTCCAGGAATACCCTGGGACTGCTACTTTGATCGGGTGGCGCCGGCGGGACCCAACAACCACATTCAATCCAATTTCGGCCCGACCGCCAGACATTTTCTCTCAACTTAATTACTGGATCATGCCATGGGAAAATCTGCAGAATTCGTCGACTACTATGAATTGCTTGAGGTCAGCCCGAACGCAACTCGGGAAACTATTGAGCGGGTGTTTCGCTACCTTGCCAAAAGTTGCCACCCGGATAGTTCGGCAAATGCCGACGTCAAAAGATTTTCGCAATTGGTAGTTGCGTGTGAAAAGTTAGCCAATCCGGATTCTCGGGCTGCCTACGACGTCGAGTACGAGCGACAAAAGCAACTAGTCAAACAACTCATTGAAGAAACCGGGCACATTAGTGCGGATTGCTCGGAGCGACATCGCTTGCTCTCGTTGTTCTATGCACAACGCCGCCGCGATCGGAAACAGCCTGGCATCGGAAACGCGACGTTGGAAACCATCATGGTGCTGCCGTCGGACATTCTTGAGTTTCATCTTTGGTATTTTCGGGAGAAAGGCTGGATTCACCGCGAGGAAAGTGGATTGCTGTCCATCACTGCTGCGGGCGTCGACCAAATCGAAGCAACCGTTCAGGTGTCGGAGAGCCAAAAATTCAAACGTCTGGAATTCGATCCCTCAAGTGCCTTGAACGCGATCGCTTTCGTCGAGACACCGGCTCCCGTCATGGCTGAGACAACGGAATCAGTTGCAAACGAGTATCAACCCGTCGCAGATGTCGCTACGTTCGTGATGCCTGAGACATCGCAACAAGTGCATACGGAAACCGTGTTCGGTTCTTGCCAGAGCTGATGGCCACGAGACTTTGAACTAAAAACCAAACCTCAATACGAGAGGGTCAGGCCGCAATTTTCTGCGAAGGTTACGCACAAATTGGCGTCGGTCCCTGGTGATTTGCTTTTGACTCCTATTGCGGACCGGTTAACGGCTCGGCGAATTCGTCCTCCATCGATTCAAAGATCGGATCGTCGACAGGAATCGGAATGCCGTTTTGCAAATAGTTTTCGTATAAGTGCCGCATGCTTTCCGGCCAAATGTGGAACCGCCCGCGCAAAAACTGCCTGATCCTCCAGTCACCCACGATTCCGCTTTCGCCAAGGATGCCTTCGTAGTAAACATTGTGGCGATTCACGTAGGACTTGGTCCAAGTACAAAATTTGTTTACGGGTGAAAATTGACCGGCCAACGTCCACGGTCCGACGTAGTCGATTCCTTCACCCTTGATCACGCCGATTTCATTGCAATCCATGTAAAGGTGCATCCAGCCGGGCTCTCGGCGGTGCGACTCCAAGTAGAAACCGGTCCAATTCCCGGACGTGAAATCAGCGTTATTGCTCATCTAGAAGGCTCGCGGTCCGTGGCTTAAGCTGTTATTGATGTTGTCTGTCAGCGGGAATTCGGGGGCTAATCCGCCGCGGCGGACTCGCCAAATCGGCAACTAGCCGGTTTGGCAATGACGAATAATTTTCGCAAGTCATACTTCAAAGACAAGTGTAAGGCAAATTAATCGGCCTTGGTTGAATCATGAAAGCTAGCCGCGAGTCTCGAATCGTAGTCTATCCTGGCTACGGATATGTCACGACCGCCGGCGACGTTTCACTCCGGGTTTCAGGAGTGGTCTACGAGCATCGCCGGCCGCTTAACATGCGCAAGCAATTTCTTGTCAACATGCTGGCCCGAGCGATGCGCGCCTCGCCCGATGAAGTTAGCGATGAAACTTTTCGCCGCCGGGTCGCACCATTCGTCGCTCGCGCCCGTCGGGGACAGCGAGTCTGGTTGCAAGTCGGCCCACGCCGATTTCGACTCCGTCGTCGAACTCGCCGTAGCGGTTGGTTTCGTGGCAAAGTGAGCTTGAGTCGCGAGCTTCTCGACGAATTGCGGAGTTCGGGCGAACTGGCCGATGATCGGATTACGATTCGAGCGTGGCTTTCGTCCGATGACCATGTCGAAGCGGTCGGTAGCGTCTTTGTGTTACCGGAACAGGGAGTCTCGGTGGTGTCGGATATCGACGACACCATCAAGGAAACCAACGTTAGCAATCGGCGCGAACTGCTCGCTAATACTTTCCTGCGCGAATTTCGCTGCATCGACGGGATGGCAGAACTTTATCGCCAGTGGGCAGCCAAAGGGGCGGCGTTCCATTACGTTTCATCCAGTCCATGGCAGTTGTTCGATCCGATCAGCCAATGGACTGTCGACGGCGGATTTCCGCACGGAACACTGCACTTGAGAACGTTTCGATTGCGCGACCAAGTCATTCGACGCCGAGCGAGCGCCAGACGACGCAAAAGCCAATCGATCGCCAAAATGATGAAAGTATTCCCGCAACGCAAGTTTATTTTGATTGGTGATTCCGGAGAATTCGATCCGGAGATTTACGGCAAGTTGTTTCGGGAATTTTCCGACCGAATCGCCGCAGTCTTTATTCGGGATTTGGCAGGCCAGCGTCTTGGAATCAAGCGATTTGCTCAGATGAAGGCCCAATGCAGCTCGAAACCTTGCGAGTTATTTTCTACGGCCGACGATTTGCGCAGATTGACGTCGGACCTTTTCTGAGCAAGCATTGGCCGACTTTGCGTCAAGATCAGGCAAAAGAAGTTTGCCCGCTTGCCTTCACTTTCGCTATAATCTGGCGGGGCTTGAGTCGAAGGAAATGCCATGCCGAATTCTCTGGAAAACTCGAATCGATTTTCAACGCGACTGGCGAAATTGGCCGCCTATCTGTTCGCCCTGCCGTTCAGTTGCCTATGGGCACAAGTCGTTCTGTCACAAGACATTCAAATCTCAACGCCGTTTGGTCGCGTCAGCGACTCGAATTACGAGCGCGTTGGAGTGAATTGGGGATTTAATTTTGGTGGCCCATCGTCACAGATGTTTGGTTCGTTCAACCAGGGGTCTTCGAGTAGTGCCATTCCACCGTTTGGCGGCTACGATCCAAATGCCGAT
>JANMEB010000325.1:0-7075 GCA_031376585.1 Planctomycetota bacterium
CTTGATCGGCTTGATATCAAGCTATTGCCTGCGTTTGGTTTTTTCATGATGCCAAATGCGGACTTGAAACTCGACTTGTTTTTTCCGCGTCCGAAGATTGCACACCGAATTCCTAATAGCGTAAACCTCGAAGCTTGGGCATACATTGGCGGCGAATACGGCGGAGGCTCGTGGACGATTGAGCGGATCGGGGGAATGGGTGACCAAGTCGACATCAATGATATTCGCGTCGTCATTGGGACTGAATGGTTGGGCCGACGAGGTGTCACCGGTTTCGTCGAACTTGGCTACGTTTTCAACCGTGAACTCGTTTACCGAAGCATGATGCCGGCAGACGTTAGCATTTCTGACACCTTCATGGTTCGGTCCGGTCTTGCGTTCTAAGAGGTTTCGCTCGCCAGCGAAAAAACGCAAAGTGAATCAGTGGGATAGCACCCACCGCTCGCCAAGTTGACGCAATGCAGAATCAGTTAGCGGACAACCGCCGGTCCAGCGTTTAGGCTTCCTCTTTTGACGGCGTTACAACGCGTCCCATATAAAATCCGCAGTTTGGGCAAACCACGTGAGTTGGCGCGGCGGTGCTGCATTTCGAGCAAATCGTCATTGGTCTTGCGACCAAAAAATCATGCGAGCGTCGTTTGCCGGATCGCGAATTCGAATGTTTTCTCTTGGGTACAGCCATGGTTGGACCTGTTTTCGTGTCGTCGAATGTGCTTATTTTCAGAGGATGGATTCTAGCGATCCGAGGATTGCCTTTCAACGGGCTATTGTTTTGCAGGCTGAAAACCGCTGGCGAACCGAGGTTTAGCTTCGGCGAACTGGGAAAACTATTCCGATTCGTAAAAGTTTAACGATTAGTCCGTCGATATCGAACCGTACCGGAAGCACGTACGCGCCTCGCGCAACGTGTGTCTGGATGCAGGGGGGTTCGTTGCGGGCCGGCAATCGTTGTCGGTCCGGCTCGGTAATTGACATTGTGTTACCAGTTTTGCGAACGACAGCAGGATACGGAAGTCCAATGAGCTGCTCCCCATTTCGACGAATTGCGTTCTTGGTCTGCTTGGCTTTGGCGACAACGGGCTGTTTCCCAACACAGCCGGTTTACCTGAACGACACAGGTGACTTGTCGTATTATCTCGACCGCGCTACTGCAGTCGAATATCCCGACGTCGAAACAGCGACGTTGGAAGAAGTCACGCAAAGCCGCGCACCAATCACGGTTGCGGAACCCAACTTCGATTCGTTCTGGGATTTGTCGCTTGAAGAAACCCTCTCGATGGCTTTGCAGAATAGCAAAGTGATTCGCGGGTACGGGACGCCCGGTCTGCAAAGCAATCGTGTCGCACCTGGTATCGACAATTTAGCAAACGGTCCTGCCGGCGCGGGAACCACCTATAACATTGGGATTCGCGAATCGGAACCGGGTTTCATCGGAACGCCTGGTCAAATCACGCCCCCTGGATTCGTTTCGTCGAACACGTCTCTCGAGTCCAATCAAGGGGTCGAAGCCGCTCTAGCAGATTTCGACGCTCAGTTCACCACCAGTGCGTTTTGGGAAAAAACCGATTCGCCTCAAAACAACACGGCGGTCGAACAAGTTCGCGTCTTCCAACAAGACTCATTGCAATTCCAAACACAGTTGGCCAAGCGAACTGCGGACGGAACACAATTGTTCTTGCGAAACGTCACCAGCTACGAAGACAACAACGTCCCATTGGCCCCTGCGGGTTTTCAAGCTCTTCGCAGTGTTTGGCAAACAGCGCTCGAAGCCGAAATTCGCCAACCATTGCTTCGTGGCCGTGGCGCTTTCATCAATCGGATGCCCATCGTGATCTCGCGAATCGGAACCGACCAAGAAATCGCAAACCTCGAAGCTCAATTGCAAAACATGGTCACCAACGTTGAAATTCGCTACTGGGACTTGTACTGTGCCTATCGCAATCTTGAATCCGCGAAATACGGACGCGACAGTGCCTTGGTAACTTGGCGAATCGTCCAAGACAAATACAAAGAGGACACCGAGCCGATTCAACGCGAAGCCCAAGCCCGCGAACAGTACTATTTCTTCAGAGCCGAAGTCGAGCGAGCGTGGTCTGACCTGTTGGATGCCGAATCCAACTTGCGTTGGCTGCTGGGGATCGCTTCGACCGACGGACGCTTGATTCGCCCAATCGACGAACCGCTCAAGGCTCCGGTCCAGTTTGACTATGGCCAGTCTCTCGACGAAGCACTTCACTGCCGTCCAGAACTGCGGCAAGAAAATTGGGAAATCAAAAAGCGACAGTTGGCGTTGGCCTATTCCAAGAACGCGCTCCTACCAACAGTGAATGCGTTCGGTCAATATCGCTGGCTGGGAGTGGGTGATCAACTCGCTTCCTATACCGATCCAACACCTACATTCCCTGCAGCCGACTCGGGCGCTTGGAACGAGTTGATGGGCGGAGACTTCCAAGAATTTCGCCTGGGCGTTGAAGCCGGTATTCCGATTGGCTTCCGCCGCGAACTGGCCAACGTGAAAAACGCCGAACTGAAATTGGCGCGGGAAATTGCCCGGGCTGAAGATATGGAGCTCGACGTGACACGAGAACTGCAACACGCTCTCCGCGCACTCGACACGAATTTTCGACTAGCTCAAACCAACTTCAATCGTTGGGCCTCGACCACGACCGAAGTCGAATCCGCCACGCGACGCTACGATGCCGGTCGCGATACGCTGGACTTGGTCTTGGAAGCACAACGTCGCCGTGCTCAATCCGAAATCTCGTACTATCAGTCCTTGTGCGAATACAACAAAGTTATTTCGCTCGTCCATCGCCGCAAAGGAACTTCGCTTTCCTACTGCGGAGTGCAGTTCGACGAAGGGCCATGGACCGGCAAAGCCTATCAGGACGCAGAAGAATATGCTCGCAAACGCAGTGCCAGCCGCCAGCTTGATTACGGTTGGACTCGCCCCGAAGTCATCAGCCAAGGTCCTGGTTCAGGTGATTGCGGCTGCAATAGTTGCGAATCGGGCGAATCCATTGGGGAGACCTACGATTCGAACGACGCCGCTCCGGAAATGGTAAATGAAGGCGAGACATTTCAAGAATACTCGCCTGAGCCTGAGTTGAGCCCGGCTCCACTCGAAGAACTTCCCAATGTTCCGCCTCGGCAACTTCCGCAGCCAAACGATATGCAACCGCAAAATCCAACGCCGGCTCCACAAGTGCAGCCGAGCCCGGTCGACTCATCCACTACGATGAGAATCATGCAACAACAATCAACGCCTGTGATTATGGCACAGCCGAACTCTGCCAAAGGTTCCGTCGCCAAGATCAAATGGGAGAAGATTGGACTAACCAAGCCGGATTCAACCGGACAGGGCACACAAGCCACCATTCGACTGGTCAATCATGTCGAATAAATAACATCCTGGCTCCCAGGCTCCTGCCTGGGAACCTACGGAATTACGGGCTCCGCCAGCCGTATTCGAGGCAGAGCCTCGGGCGCAGTGCGTTCCCAGGCTGGAGCCCAGGAACGAGATGACACAATTATGCCAAACACTGATTTCACGAGGGACCGTTCGATGATTCGCACGTCCGCAATAGTTTTGCTTTCCATTGTATCCGTCTGCGGATTGGGTTGCGCCATGTGCTGCGGTCCCGATATGTACACGTATCCGACTTACGGTGGTCGAGTGCAACGTTCCGATCCGGAATACGGTCGTGTCGGGTCGATCTATTCCGATCCCACACCCATCGGACTCGCCTCGTCGTCCAATCAAATTCCATCGATCGTCGCTCCGTCAACTAAACCATTGGAGCCGGAACCAAGCGAAGAACTTGAAAAACCTGAGCCAAAGCCTCAGCTCAAACTGGCTCCAAACGATGCTCGTCGACAACGGTCTCCTCAAGGCTGGCGATAAGCCAGACCGATACGCTGCGTGGGAATGCTCATGAGCCACACATCAAACTTGCGACAAGCCGCCGTGTTGCTGTCGGCGCTATCCAAACCGCAATTAGCCGCCATTCTAAAGCGACTTTCTCCGGTCCAAGCCGCCAAAGTTACCGACCAGCTTGGCCGGCTGTCAGGCGTCGACACGGCCGAATTCAATCGCAGCGTTCGGCAATTCATCGACTTCACGCAAGCCGCTGGCCGAGCTGCAACGCAGCCAACAAACTCGCCGAATGAACCCAACGAACCAGCATCCGCTTTGCATACCGCTCAACCAATTTCGCTTGATCGAGATCGTTCGCTTACAACCGACAACTCGCTGACGCTCCTCGAGGAACTGCCGCTGGATCGCTGCCTCGAACTTTTGCAAGGCGAAGAAGCCGCATTTTTAGCCGCCGTGCTATTTCTCGTTTCAGCCAAACGTTGTGCGGAGATTGTCGAGCGAATGGAGTTCGGGAATCGAGCGCGTGTCCTGCGCGAGCTTGCTACGGTCTCCGAAATTTCCGTCGCGACCATCGACCACATTCGCCGTCAGCTTCAGCGCAAGATGGAGTTCGGCAGTTCGATTCATGCTCGACCCGAAGGCATGCATCGCGTTCGGCAGATTCTGGAACATCTTGACCCCGCGTTGCAAGGAACGATTGCCGATTCGCTGGCGGCCTCCGATCCGACTCTGGCCGCCGAGTTGCATCGCAACGTCTTTCGATTTAACGACCTCCTGCGCCTCGGTCGCGCTGACATAAAGAATTTATTACAGCACGTCGACACCGCTTGGTGGGCACCTGCATTGCGGCATGCCGATCTCCTAGTCCGCAAACACATTTTCTCGGCGATGGCCGCTGCCGCCGCTAAAATCCTCACCGATGAACTAGCGGCTCTCGACGAATTGCCCATCGATCTTTCAATTTCGCGGCAAAGCCAAATTGTCCAAGCCCTTCAAAATCTATTTCGCCAGCGCATCATCTCGCGCCCCCGAATCGACTCTCGCGCCGCCACGGCGGCGTAATTCGAATGAGAGACGACAGTGGGCCGGCGCTCGAAGCATTCTTTGCATTCCCGCAGCCACTGCGTTTCTATTCATGGAATCTATCGATTCCCATAAAAACTGGCCTTGCTTCAAATCGTTTACAGTTGTAAATATCTACAAACGTAAACAATTCCGACCTCGAATGCGAACTATGGGAGCGTGTAATGACGGATCGAATCGGCATTTCCGACGCGGAATGGCAAGTCATGAATGTGGTTTGGGAGAACCAGCCAATTACCGCCCAAGGAATAATCCAAATCCTGGCGTTGAAACAGAAATGGAGCCCTGCAACGGTTCGCACCTTTCTTCATCGGCTTACCAAGAAAGGGGTCTTGGAATTCGAACCGGAAGGGAACCGCTACCTTTATCGCGCGGCTGGCAATAAGACTTCGCAGATTCGAAAAGCCAGCAAATCTTTTCTGGAAACTGTCTTCAATGGCCAGACCGTTCCGTTACTAACGCACTTTGTCAAAAGCCATCGGCTATCTGAGCAAGAAATTGCGGAACTTCGTAAGTTGCTTGATGGAAAGGAGGCGGCACGATGAATCATGCATTTTCATCTGGGCAGGTTTTTTCGGTTCTACTAAACGCCTCGCTTGCCGGTGCGTTGATCTTCGCCGTTGTTTGGATCATCGAACTTATCGCTGGAAAGCGAGTCCCGGCTGGCGCAATGTACTTGCTGTGGGGACTCGTCGCCGTGCGATTGATAATGCCGTTTAGTCCAGCGAGCCCCTGGAGCGCGATGAATGCAATCCGTTGGTTGAACCAGAAACCGCTCCAGCAATCAAAAATTGAAATCGTCGATACGAACATTGTAATGGTTTCGCCAGTCTCGGTTCCAGTCTATCGATCGGTCGATGGAACATCGTCGAACGTGTCGTTTGCGCGTAGATCCGCCACCGAATATTTTTTGCCAGTTTTAGCAATTGTCTGGCTCCTTGTGAGCGCCGTTCTTGTTGCGATTTTGGTTATGCGAGCGCTCGTTACCTATCAGCTCATTAGGCGCTCCGATCCTATAGTTCCTCAACGGCTACAAGCCTTGCTCAGACAATGCGAACGCAGATTGAAAATAACTAAATTGATTCCGGTACGAATGACTGATTTGGACGTACCGGCTATCGCTGGTGTTATTCGCCCTTGCATTCTTATTCCGCGATGGTGTGCAGATGAAATGAACGATGACCAGCTCCGATTGATTTTCTCGCACGAGCTGATTCATTACCGGCGACGGGATTTGATAACGGGCTTTCTTGTTCAACTTGTTGCCGTCGCCCACTGGTTCAACCCGTTGGTTTACTTTCTGGTTCAACGCATCTCGCGATTTCGCGAACTTTCGTGCGACGCCCAAGTCCTGAGAATCCAGCAATTGGATTGCCCTACTTTCAGTGTTACGAAAGTCTACGGCGAGACGATTTTGCAAATTGCGACTCGGTTCAGTGAAAAAAAACGGAAGCCCTCGTGGGCCACCGGTTTCATCGGCGTTGCTGGAATAGGCTTTGGTCGAACTAACTTGCGCGAAAGGATTCAAATGTTAAGTAACAATCGAGATCTTTCATTGTTTGCCATTTTTTGTACCGCATTGTTGGCCACGGGCATGGTCTTGGTTGGGTTTACGTCGGCTCAGGAAAACGAAAACCCAAACGGAAAAGCCGCAGATCCTTCGAGACATCGATTACCAATACAACTAGTGCCAGTTCCCTCGCATCGACTGATGGAGCCAAAGATTTTTCGTCAGGTTCCCGATCGCGATAAAATCGCGGCGGAAGCATTCGATTTAACTGAAAATGTTAGTCAAGCCGTTGAAAAGCGGGGCCTTACCGAGACCGAAGCTTGGTCTGAAATACTTAACCTCGCAAAGCAGTTGATCGTGGCAGACGAGTCAATCGGAGGATCCGTAAACGAGTTTCAACCGCAGTCCAACACTTTGGTCGTCGCAGCGAAAGGGAATCGTTGTCGGGAACTGAAGGCAGCAATCGGTGCATGGGCAAACGGAAGCCAAACAAATCGAGAAATAGTTGATGCTTGGGAAGCAAACGCTTTTGAAATGGTTTGCATCCGGACCAAGATTGTTCAATTCGCTCCAGAATTGATGCCGGAATTTCTAAAGGCAGTTGG
>JANMEB010000360.1:0-4117 GCA_031376585.1 Planctomycetota bacterium
CGAGCTGGCCAAGGCCATCGCGTGGCTCGAAAAGGAGACTGGCAAGAGATTCGGCGATCCAAAAAATCCATTGCTCGTTTCCGTACGATCGGGTGCCCGCGATTCGATGCCTGGAATGATGGACACGATTCTGAATCTCGGACTAAACGACGAAACAACTGAAGGCCTGAAGAAAGCAACCGGGAACGGACGATTCGCCTGGGACTCCTACCGCCGATTTTTGCAGATGTTTGGCGATGTCGTGATGGGCGTGCAGAAGAAACACGCGGACGATCACGACCCGTTTGAAGAAGTCATGGCGAACTTGAAAAAAGAAGTCAAAGCCAAGGAAGACGTTGACTTGAGCGAAGCTCATCTTCAAGAGCTTGTGAAACGTTACAAGAAGTTGATCAAAGGTTGGACAGGAAAGGCTTTTCCAACCGAACCGATGAAGCAACTTGAAGGTTCGGTTAGCGCCGTCTTCGGTTCGTGGATGAACGAACGGGCGATTCTCTACCGCCAAAAGTATCGGATTCCAGACGATTGGGGAACGGCCGTCAATGTGCAAAGCATGGTCTTTGGAAATATGGGTGACGATAGTGCGACCGGAGTTGCATTTACCCGCGATCCGGCCACTGGCGAAAATGTTTTCTACGGTGAGTATTTGGTCAACGCTCAAGGGGAAGATGTTGTCGCCGGCGTTCGCACCCCGTTGGCAATCGCCGAAATGGCCAAGGACAAAGTGATCGGAGCCGCGTTCAAGGAACTCAATGACGTCCGCAAAACGCTCGAAAAGAATTTCGGCGACGTTCAGGATTTCGAATTTACGATCGAAAAGAAAAAACTCTACATGCTGCAGACTCGTAACGGTAAGCGAACCGCAATGGCTTACGTGAAAATCGCGCACGACATGGTCAAAGAGAAATTGATGACGCCGGAGCACGCCATCAGATCCGGCGACGCCGAGGCGCTCAACCAATTACTGCAGCCGATCTTTGATTCGGTTGATTACGAGAAAGCCCGCAAGGCAGGTCGGCTAATCGCCACGGGGTTGGCTGCCGGGCCAGGTGCGGCGTCGGGTGTCGTGGTATTCAACGCCAACAAAGCGGAAGAACTTGCGAAGAAAGGCCAGCACGTGGTGTTGGCTCGAATTGAAACTAGCCCGGAGGATTTGCGAGGCATGATCGCTTCGGACGGAATTCTCACTTGCCGCGGCGGTGTCTCCAGTCATGCGGCATTGGTCGCGCGTCAAATGGGGAAAGTTTGCGTCGCGGGTGCAGGTGATATCCACATCGACTATCACAAAGGAACATTGAAATGCAACGGGCTGACGCTCCGCGAAGGTGACCCGATCAGCATCAATGGTTCGACTGGCGAAGTCTTTAACGGTCGAATTGCAACGACCGACAGCGAGCTGAAACAAGTACTTGTTTCAAGGAAAATGAAGCCCAAGGACAGCAAGATTTTCCAGTACTATGACTTCATCATGACCCTGGCTGATAAATATCGGACGATGGGGATTCGGACCAATGCCGACCAACCAGACCAAGTCGAAAATGCAATCGCATTCGGCGCGGAAGGGATTGGGTTGTGCCGTACGGAGCACATGTTTTTTGAAGGGGATCGGATCATCGCCGTGCGTCAGATGATTCTCGCGGAAAAGGAGGATGATCGGAGAAAGGCGTTAGCCAAACTACTCCCGTACCAACAAAAGGATTTCGAGGGAATCTTCCGGGCACTCGATGGCTTGCCCGCGTGCATTCGGTTGCTCGATCCGCCGTTGCATGAATTTCTGCCTCATTCCGACAATAAAAAGGGGCAGGAGGAAGTCGCCAAGCAACTAAAGACCACAGTCGCGGAAGTCGAACGGTTGGTTCAGGAGTTGCACGAGTTCAATCCGATGTTGGGCTTTCGCGGTTGCCGCTTGGGAATCGTTCGGCCGGAGATTTCCGAGATGCAGGCGCGGGCCATTTTCCTGGCTGCCGCCGCCGTGTTGCGTGATGGCGTGAAGGTCAAACCTGAAATCATGATTCCACTCGTTGGATTCAAGAAGGAACTCGACCTCCAAGTCGAAATCGTTCATCGCGTGGCCAAAGAAGTTATGACGGCTTCTGGTAAGAAGTTTGCTTACACGGTTGGGACGATGATCGAGATTCCTCGTGGCTGTTTGACGGCCGACGAGATCGCTGATTCCGCCGAGTTCTTTTCGTTCGGAACGAATGACCTAACGCAAACAGCGCTGGGGATGAGCCGTGATGACTCAGGATCGTTCCTGCCGGCTTACCAGGAAAAAGAAATCATTAAAGCAAATCCGTTTGCTTCGATCGATGTCGCAGGCGTTGGCTTGTTGATGAAGATCGGTGTGGATAAAGGCCGCAGTCGAAAGCCCGATCTCAAAATTGGTATTTGCGGCGAGCACGGCGGCGACCCCGCTTCGATCCATTTCTGCCATAACGCTGGTTTGAATTACGTCAGTTGTTCGCCATTTCGAGTGCCCATCGCTCGTTTGGCTGCGGCCCAAGCAGCAATAAATAGCAAACCAAACTGAAAAACCAGGTGGTTTTCCCTAGTTTTAGCTGTCCCAGGGCGACGATCCTACGATTTGTCGGTCAACCGTGCCAAAAAGTGTTGGACAATTGCAGCTTTTTTTTTATGATAGAAGCTGCTCAACTTGGTCAGTCCTATCCCCGCGCTACTTGTTACTTCTCCGGAATTAGGTGATTGATGGCCGCTCCAACTGTAACTGCTTTGACCAAAACTCTGCGCATAGGCAATCGAACTTCGCTTGGTTCGCTTTTCTCTGCAGCCGATGCGGATTCCGATCCCATCACCCGGATCCAGATTCTTGACTCCAACAATGCGTTAAGCTCGGGTCACTTTGAACTGAATGGCGCAACCTTATCGGCCAATGTATGGCATGAGTTTGACATCAGTCAACTTGCGTTATTGCGATTCATGTCGGCGTCGAACATCCAGTCCGATGCGTTTAGCATTCGCGTCTTCGATGGCACGGATTGGAGCACCATCTCAAGTGCGACGATTTATTCCGTACGTGCCAATACGAACCTGCCCGTCGGCACCATTGGCGATTTTACAGTCGTCGCGTATGAGAAGGTCAAAGTTTCCAATTTTGTAAACGCCTTCGACTCCGACGGTTATCCGATCACTCAATATCAGTTTCGCGACCAAACGGTCGGTGCGACTAGCGGGTTCTTTCAAGTGAACGGCGTTGCCCAAGCACAAGGCACGTGGTTTACGATCAGTGCGAGCCAGTTCAACAACCTGTATTTTGTCGGAGCACTCGGCTTAGAAAACTCAATCCTGGACATGCGTGTTTTTGATGGTGGCTTGTGGAGTAACATTGACTCAGCTTTGGCCCGTACTGAGGCAAACGCCAATCGTCCAATCGTTCAGTACGCACAATACCTCAAAGAAGCCCAGAGCGTGTCATCCGTTCAATCGTTGTTCACTTGGTCGGACGAGGACAATAATACTGCAAAACAGTTCAGTTTTTTGGACTTGGATGCCAGTCCCGAATCTGGTTTTTTCAGTTTGAATGGAACCGTATTTGCCGCTGGTGTTTGGTTTAATGTCTCTCCAACGGATTTATCCAACTTGAAATGGACGGCGGCCTCGATCAATCAAACGGAAACATTTAATATTCGTGTCTTTGACGGACGTTTTCAGAGCTTTGTGCAACGGATCGATTTTCAAACGATTGTTCGTCCGACGATTACGGGTATTCCTTCGACGCTTTTGCGCGAATTGCAAATCGTGGATTTGGATCAATTCTTTGTTGTCGGCGGCGAGGGCCCCAACTTTTCCGTTTACGAGGTGATTGACCTGAACGCGGATTCGCGAAGTGCTCGTTTGCAACTCAATGGTAATCTCCTTGCCTCGAATGTCGTTCATTCGCTTTCCGCTGCGGACTTTAGCCGCTTGCAATTGCGCGGCGGAACGTTTGAAAATCGCTGGACGGATGACATTGTGGTCCGTGCCAACAACGGCCTGTGGACGTCATGGACCAAGACCACGTTTCAAACGCTTCCAGAGCATGAAAACGGTCTGGATTCTGGCCGTTACTGGGGATCATTCCTTCCTCCAGCGCCGGGGAAACTTCAAATTAGTTATAGCTTTA
>JANMEB010000381.1:0-1444 GCA_031376585.1 Planctomycetota bacterium
GCTCTGCATCGCGTCGCGGTAGTTTTGCCAATGCACGGGTTGCGGCAAAACGCTGTATGGATCGCGGACTAGTTGCTCAGAAGATTTGAGTGACGAAGCAATCATCAACATCGTCGGCGCTACATAAAGTCCGCCAGCGACCAGCAAGAATATCCACATCCACCAGCGAGCGCGACTATTTTGCATCGGCGGCCCTCTCTATTTGCTGGAGCCGATCAAGCTGGCTTTGGATGCGCTGACCAGCGTTGCGCAAGATTTCCGCGCTGGATCGTTCCGGGTGGCTGACCGCTTCTTCGGCGGCGGCTTCGAGTGTTCGCTTAAAAAACATTGCGCCACGCGTTTGCGGAAAAGGTAACAGTTGATCGCTGGCAGCCAAGTCAACAAATTCCGCCATAAGTGGATGCTGCCCCAGATACTCTTGGAATGTCTTGCTCTCGCTCACCGCAGAGGAAACTGGAATCCAGCCACCTTCGGCGCAAGTCCGTGCGGCTTGGTCAACATTCTCAAGGCCAATCCAAAAACGGATAAAGGCCCAAGCGCCCGCCGAATTCTTGGCACCTCGCGGAACAATAAAAAAATTTCCATTGACCCAGCCCGATCGACTTCGCCCACCGTCCGGCAGCGGCAATGGGCAAACTCCAAAACGAGGCGCGGCCAACCCGCGCGCCTTCCGTGCGGCAGCGAAAGATTCGATGTCGCGAGTCCGCCACTGGCCATCAAGCACAAACGCATAGCGGCCCAGGTTCGATTCGGGAAGCGCCGGCAAAAGCGGAAACGTCTTGCCCGGAAGCGACTGCTCGCCGTGCCGAAACCGGGCGACCACATCGGGCCCGTACAAGCGACTGAATTCTTGCATCCAATTCAGGGCGGCGATAATTTCGGGTGAATCGAGTCGGACGCGATTTGCCTTTTCATCGAAAAAATCGCCGCCGAAAACGTATCCCCAAGCCAAGATGCGGCGAGGGTCCGGCAAGAAAGCAAACATTTCGGGGTTCGGTTCATTTGGTGGCGACAACGTGCGGATCACTTGATCGAATTCGGCCAGCGTCGTGGGTTGTTGCAAGCCGCGATCCTCCAACAAAGTAGCGTTGTAGTACAAAGCCCGCACGTCGAGTCCATTTGGCACGGCGACCCAGCGGCCATCGACTTGGGCTAATCGCCGCGCGGCGGGCAACAAGAATTCGCTGAGCTGTGATTCGGCTTGTTCGCCCGCAAATTCGCCAACCGTTTGCAGCACGCCCCGACCGTACCAATCGGCCAGCACGGGATCGTCTTGGTTGACCAGATCGGGCGGGTTTCCGCCAGCCACCGATAGAAAAAGTTTTGCGTCCAAATTATTTCCTGGAACCGCCACCGCGCGGACCCAGTATTCGGATTGCGATTGATTGAATCGCTCGACGACTCGGTCGACCACGTCGCGATCTGCGCCGCCCCAAAAATGCCA
>JANMEB010000394.1:0-2132 GCA_031376585.1 Planctomycetota bacterium
CAAGGTTCCTTTGACATTCAATAACTCGGCGGGATAGGACGATCGCAAGAGGCCGCCGGAGCGGGCTTCATTTTGTGCAATTTCCTTGACTTTTATCGTGCCGCCGCTCGTTCCGTCGCTCTTCCATAACTCGCGTTCGAAAGAGAATGTATCCGGACCGGTTACTGCGGAAAAGAACAGCGTTCCATTGACGTTGGTCAGATAAATTGGCGCGGACGACAAGGACCCGCCCCTAACGTTGGCGACGAGGCTTGTGCCATCCGCCGTTCCGTCGCTGATCCAAAGTTCGGTTCCAGTAATTCCGTCGCTAGCCGCGAACATCAGCCGACCGTTGACGTTGGTGAGCGACGCGGGGCTGGACGAAACGCCGCCGCCAAGAATGTCTTTAATCAAGCCAGTTCCAGCGACCGTTCCATCCGATTTCCAAAGCTCGCGCCCATTGGCCGCATTTTTGGCCGTGAAAAAGACCGACCCGCCGACGGTGGTGAAGTTTTGCGGATCGGAAGCCCCGGTGCCCGCGACGAGATCCCTGAGCGCCAATTCCGATGGCGGCGTTGGCGATTGAACGCCAGTTCCCGCAACGCCGACTCCGGCCAATCCCGCGCCAGGCACGAAGCCGCTGTTGACCCCAGGGCCAGCGACACTCAGCCCGACCACGCCCGGTCCGTTTACCGACCGCTCGCCGCCACCATCCATGACCCAAAGTTCTCTACCATGTGTCCCGTCGTTCGCGCTGAAAAACAATGTGCCGTTCACGTTGGTTAAGAACAAGGGAGCTGAACTAGAGACCCCCGGTAGGATATCTTTGACCAGGACAGTCCCGTCGCTGGTTCCGTCGCTTTTCCATAACTCATAGCCGCTGGTCCCGTCGTTCGCCCTGAAAAACAATGTGCCGTTCACGTTGGTTATTAGGTAAATGGAAGCTAAACTAGGGACCCCCGGTAGGATATCTTTGACCAGGACAGTCCCGTCGCTGGTTCCGTCGCTTTTCCAAAGTTCACGGCCGCTGGTCCCGTTGTTCGCGCTGAAAAACAATGTGCCGTTCACGTTGGTTAAGAACAAGGGAGATGAACCATAGGCCCCCGGTCGGATATCTTTGACCAGGACAGTCCCCACGCCGGTTCCGTTGCTTTTCCATAACTCATAGCCGCTGGTCCCGTCCATCGCTCTGAAAAACAATGTGCCGTTCACGTTGGTTAAATCCCTGGGAATTGATGAAGTAAAAATATCCGTACTGATATCTTTGACCCGAACAGTCCCCTCCTGAGTTCCGTCGCTTTTCCAAAGCTCAAAGCCGGTGGCCCCGTCATTCGAGCGGAAAAACAATGTGCCGTTCACGTTGGTTAAGATCGCGGGAAATGAACTATTGAGGGCATCCGGCCGGATATCTTTGACCAGGACAGTCCCGTCGCTGGTTCCGTCGCTTTTCCAAAGTTCAAAGCCGCTGGACCCGTCGTTCGCGCTGAAAAACAATGTGCCGTTCACATTGGTTAAGTAAATGGGAGCTGAACTAGATGCCCCCGTTTGGATATCTTTGACCCGAACAGTCCCTACTTCAGTTCCGTCGCTTTTCCAAAGTTCAATGCCGTTGGTCCCGTCGTTCGCGCTGAAAAACAATGTGCCGTTCACGTTGGCTAATTCGTTGTACTCCATGGAGACGGGCGAGCGAAATGAACCAGCGGCCCCCGGTTGGATATCTTTGACCCGGACAGTCCCCACGCCGGTTCCGTTGCTTTTCCATAACTCATAGCCGCTGGTCCCGTCGTTCGCGCTGAAAAACAATGTGCCGTTGACGTTGGTTAAAACCGTGGGAGTTGAACCAACGAACCCCGGCCGGATATCTTTGACCAGGACAGTCCCCGCGCCGGTTCCGTCGCTTTTCCAAAGTTCACTACCATTCGCCGGATTGTTAGCAAGAAAAAAGACAGTGTTGTTGACGTTGGTGAAATTACCCGGCGACGAGGCCCCCGCTGCTGCCACGATATCGATCAGCGTTGGCAAGCCGGCCAGCAGCACTCGCGGCTCGAGGGGTTCAAGTGCCAGATTCGTCGTGAGCGCGTTGGGCAAGTGATTTTGCGGCTTGGGAGACCGAAAGCGCGAAATCGAAATTCGATGGTGCCAAGACATGGGAA
>JANMEB010000396.1:0-7834 GCA_031376585.1 Planctomycetota bacterium
GAAACTATTGATGCTTGCTTCGTGCTTCATCAACATCGGGTCTTGGTGCGCTGAAGTGCCCCGAAGGGGTTGAACAACATAGCCCAGGGCACAGCGGAACGGCGTCCGCCGTGTAGCGCCGCCCTGGGTTCTCGTCGAAGAAGTGCCCCACGCCCTGTAAGGGCAAAATCAAGTCGGTTGCATTTCGATTATCGTTTGTCCTGCCCCTACAGGGCGAAATTACGGTTGGGAAAGGAAACCCAGGGCGGCGCGTCGCGGCTTTGCCGCTTCGCTCTACCCTGGGCTTTCTTGTCACGGCCTTTCAGGCCAAATGCAAAACGCTCTTACAGTTTCATGGCCTTTCGATAATGCCGGTCGAAAGCCGCGACAACACTTTCCAATTCAGACAGCGGCCCGGGCGAAAAAGCTCGCGATCGCGCTCCGGCTTGCACTCGCTCACACACCGCCCAGTCTTGGCGATTGGTCAAATCCCAAAACTCAACTGCATCCGCTGGATCAAACTTCGGATCGGCGACCGTATCGGGATGAAACAAGAATTCGCAAACGACGTGCGCCGAATCCACCGTCTGCGGCTCGATCCGATGCACCAACAAATAATCAGGGTGAAAGCTGAGAAAGAACGACGGAAACACCGTGAAATAGTTCACGGACCGGCGTTGGTCCGCGTTCAAGCCAGGCAGCCAACCACCTGCGAGTTTGCCGCTCGTCGACATCGTCTCGACCCCGTCGGCCAAACTCATCGGTCCACCCAGAATCGGACCATCCTGCACCTCGTTAGATGCGCCGCGATACGGCGTCAGCCGATTCAACGCCGGATGCACCGTCGGACAGTGATAGCATTCGCTGTAGTTCTCAAACAGCAATTTCCAATTGGCGCGAACGTCGTACTCGATCCGCCGTGCGCAGATCAATTTCTCGGCGCTGCTCGCGGTTAGATGTGTCAGCAGGGGTTCAAGCCAACTCGCCAGTTCCACCTGCTCGTTGCTGAGGTTTGCAACAACAAATCCGTGGACCGATTCGACGTGAATCGACTTGAGACCATAGTTTTCGCGTGAAAAATCTTCGACGCCGATCATATTCGGCGCGCCGATCAACTTACCGGTCAAGTCATAACTCCACGCATGATACGGGCAAGTCAGCGACCCTTTTTCCAAGCACCCCTGCCCCGCTTCCACGATCATTGCTCCGCGATGTCGACAGACATTGTGAAAACCGCGCAAGCGTCCGTCGTCACCGCGAACAATCACCACCGGCTGTCCGCCAATCATCGCCGTTCGAAACGCACGTGGCTTTGCGAACTCATCGTCTCTCCCTAGCATTTGCCACGACTGTGAGAAAATGGTTTCTTGTTCGCGCCCAAAAATCGCCGGATCGACAAAAAATTCTCGCCCCAGCGAGTATTGACCCTGCGAACTTCGCATCGTGTTTACCCCAATCAGAAATGGCCTACAAAAATGTCTTAGCCGAAATCGACCATTTATGATAACGACTTCAATCGTTGGCCTGAATGCGAGTTTGCAAACCGATCAATCACCCAAAATTTTGACGAGAACTCGTTTCGGGCGCTGGCCGTCGAACTCGCCGTAGAAGATCTGTTCCCAAGGGCCGAAGTCGAGCGTACCGGCGGTGATCGCCACGACGACTTCGCGGCCCATGACCTGCCGCTTCAAATGTGCGTCAGCGTTATCTTCGCCCGTTCGATTGTGATGATAGACTCGCGGATCGGGATTGAACGGTGCCAGCTTTTCCAGCCACACGCCAAAATCGTGATGCAGACCCGACTCGTCGTCGTTGATAAACACCGATGCCGTGATGTGCATCGCGTTGCACAACACGAGGCCTTCGCGAACGCCACTTCGATTAATGGCCGCCGAGACTTGGGGAGTAATATTCACGAACCCCGTTTTGGTCGGCAACTGCATCGTCAAGTATTCGGTGAGGGTTTTCATTTCGAGTCCTGGCGAGGGCGCCAGGCCTGTCTTCAGTTTTTGGGGTTTACGTTGTGAGTTTAGTCTGACTACCGGGCTACGTCAGCGCGTGGTGGTAAGCCAAGTTTGGATTAATGCCGTCGCTCACCATCCGGTTGAAACGAAGAACACCTTCGAGCTCTCCCCATCCGTCGACGGCGGAGCGGAGGGAACGAAACTCGACCGCAGACATCTACCTCGGGTAATCTCAACTCTCAACTCTAAGAACGCCGGGGTAAACCCGGCGGCTCGCTAAGAAATCAAACTCGTGGGTCGTCGGGCGGGAGAGGAAGGAGGCCGAACCAGCGATGAATGAAGCCGCGGCCTGCATAAATCAGTGGAGTTATCGCGATGGCTAACACGAATTTTAACAAGTACCCGGTCATGGCGAATTGAACTACCTGCCAACCATCCGCGGGCGGAACACCTGGAACCGGGAACAGACGTCTCCCCAAGCTGAATGCGATGTAGCTCACGACAAAGCTGTCGAGCGTTTGGGAAATTACTGTGCTGCCCGTGGCACGCAACCATAGCAAGCGGCCGCGCGTTACCTTTTTCAGCATATGAAAAACCCAAATGTCGCAAAGCTGCCCGACTAGGTAGGCAGTGATTGAGGCGATGTACATGATCTTGGCGGAGCCGAACACCGCATCGAAATGGTCCTGCGAAATGTTGAATGACTCTGGCAAATAGGGCATGTACTGCGCTATATTCATCACAACAAACACAAACAATGCCATAACGAGGCTGATATACGTCACGCGCCGCGCGGCTCGTTTGCCATAGTATTCGTTGATCAAATCGGTCAGCAGAAACGTCACCGGAAACGTCAACATGCCGCAACTATGCACGACGGCGTTAATCGGTTCGTCCAAGCCTGGAATGCGAAACGTAAAGCCCAGCGGTATGCGAAAAAGTTTGATGCCAACGATATCCGCGATTAACAGACACGCGACCGAAAACGCCGCAAGCCAAACGTACAGCGTTTGCGCCGAGTTGAAGGCGACCGATGGCGGTTGATTCTTTGTTTCGATTGGATTGACCATGGGAAGTCACTCGATGTTTCGGCCCCTCACCCTGCCCTCTCTCCAAAAGGGCGAGGGAACACGCGCGGGTTCTTCAAGCCTCAAGCCTCAAGCCTCAAGCCTCAAGCCTCAAGCCTCATGCCTCAAGCCTCATGCCTCATGCCTCAAGCCTCATGCCTCATGCCTCATGCCTCAAGCCTCATGCCTCAAGCCTCAAGCCTCATGCCTCATGCCTCATGCCTCAAGCCTCATGCCTCATGCCTCATGCCTCTTTGTCACTTGGGCTTGGCAGCGAGCTTGCGGACTTCGATGTAACTGGCGGAGTCAGCGGGAAAGTGATAGACGCGGTGCGTGGCTTTGACGAAATCCTCGGCTTTGGCTTCGAAAATGTTCGGCACAAATTTTTGCGGGCAGCGATCGATCAGCGGGAACCAAGTGCTCTGGACTTGGACCATGATCCGATGGCCTTTTTTGAACGTGTGGAAAATGTCGAGCAGTGGGACTTTGACCTCGGTCATTTGGTTGGGTTTGAAAGCTTCCGGTTTTTCAAAGCTGTTGCGGAAGCGTCCGCGCATGATGTCGCCCCGAACCATTTGCTGATAACCGGCCAATGTGATCCCCTTCGGCGTGCTCGGATCGTTCGGCTCGTCTTTTGGATACTCGTCGATCAGTTTAACGATCCAATCGGCGTCGGATTCGGAAGTCGACACAACCAAGCGACCCACAATATCGCCGACCAACGTGACGTCTTCGGTTAGGACTTCAGTTTGAAAAGTCAGCACGTCGTCGCGCTTAGTGGCAAAGCGCTGATCGTCGCTCATGTAGTCGCGCGGCGTGAATTGCAGTTTGACATCTTCGCGCTTTTGTTCCGTGACGGGGTTGGCTGGATCGCTGACGAACTCGGAAAACGATTTTGCCTTGTCGGTCTGCGGCTTGTTGCCCAGGGTGTGATCCGCCGACAAGAACCAGCGCGTCGCAGCGGCTTGGGGAGGCGGCCATTTTTCGAAGGTCGTCCATTTCTTGAGGCCGGTGTCGAACATCATGGCTTCGAAATTGGGAGCCGGGCCTTTGCCTTTGAGGAAGTGGGCGAAGAACGGAGCTTCGATTTCACGTTGGTACGAGTCTGCGATGCGCTCTCCAAATACGATATTGCCGACCTTCGCCACTGGCGTGTTCGAAGACCAAGCCCCGTGCGACCACGGCCCCATCACGATCGCATTAAAATTTTCGGAACTGTGTTTTTCGATTTGCTGGTAGATGTGCAGCGGGCCGTATAAATCTTCGGCGTCAAAAAATCCTCCCACTGTCAGCACGTTGGTCTTGATCGGCGTCGCTAAGTGCGGCAGGAGCGAACGGGCTTGCCAGAATTCGTCATAGTTGGGGTGCCCGGAAAGTTCTTGCCAGAAAAAATTGTCTTTGCCGAAATATTTGTTCGCGTTACTCAGCGGGCCAAGACTCATGTAGAACTGGTAACCGTCTTTCGTATCTGGATTAACCATCTGGTACCAAGGCTTTTGCGTTGGCCCGTCGTGTTGATAACCGAAAACCGACGTCGCGAGGAAATAGCTGAGCAAGTACGCTCCGTTGTGATGGAAGTCATCGAAGAAAAAATCCGAGATTGGGGCTTGGGGAGAGGCGGCCACCAAGGCCGGATGATGCTCGGGGAGCGCGGCGGCGGAGTAAAAACCGGGATACGAAATTCCCCAGATGCCGGCTTTGCCGTTGTTGTTCGGAACATTTTTCAGCATCCATTCGATCGTATCGTAAGTGTCTGAGCTTTCGTCGATCGGTTTTTCGCCCATCACGTGCGGTCGCATGTTGTCGTATTTGCCTTCGGACATCCAACGTCCGCGAACGTCTTGGTGGACGATAATGTAGCCTTCTTTGTCGGCATAGGTCGACGGCCCGAGGCGACCAAACATCGCGTCCGGACCATAAGGTTGCACGCTGTAACACGTCCGGTTGATGAGAAACGGATACTCTTGTGACTTGTCTTTGGGCGAGTAGATCGCCGTAAACAGTTTGATCCCGTCGCGCATCGGGATTTGCACTTCCATTTTGTCGTAGTGCTCCTTCACGACAAACGCGTCCTCTTGCGCGAAACTCGCGCAGCCCAACATCAGAGACGATATTACGAACCCGCCGAACCAAGCCGCGATACTTTTCATGGATCTACCCATCGAGATAGTTTTTGGGAATACTTCATTTCTTCGACCCGTCACGATATCATCCGCGACGATGGCTGTCGAGTTTCGAGCCGCAAATGCTACGCCTGTTCCACGGAAAAAAGCGTCATCGCAGCCCAACTCGCGTGAGCCAGCCGCGCATGAATTTGCGTTGCGTCGGGTCCTTGCGCGCGCTTTCAATATAGCGCAGCCCTTGGAACAGATTAAGCAACTTGAGCAGCGCGTCGGGATGTCCCTTGTCCAGTTCCAAGAATTTTTCCAACGTGCTTAGCGTTGGGTCGCCCATCTTTCCATCCACGACAATGTCGGCGTAGCTCTTTTGGTTGCGGTTAAGCAAATTGAGCGACTCTTGCAGATATTTGATGGCCGTCGCTGAGCCTTGATTCACGCCAGTGTCGAAAAGTTCGTTGGCGAGGTGTTGGTCGGTGAGCTTTTCCCCCGCGATCGCTTTCCAAAATGTTTCGCGATAGAAGGACTTGACCAAGTCTTGAAGCTTGTCGTTGCGGTCAAGCTCGTCCTTGAAATGCTCCGGCGACTTTTGTTTCAGGTCGTCGACGATCGTCCAACCAGGCCAAGTCCCGTGGAACTTGCGCGCGATGCCGCGATACGTTTCGCCCCCTTTGTCGTCGGGATCGTGCACATAGCCGCCTTCAAACAGCATCGTCTCGTCAAACGCAATTTCAAAATCTGCCATCAAAGCACAACTTCAAAGGGGGACGAAGCGAACATTCTGGTTAAACTGATCACGCCAAGCGATTTTTTTGTGGAATCTAGCCGCATTTGGTCAGCCATGGCAACTATTTTATTGCGACACATCGCGCATAGCGATAGGATGGCCAATAACCCGGGTTTTCACTTTCTGATTCACCAATCGGAGTCGAACCATGCAAGCGACGAACAGTCCACATTTATCCAGCAGAAATCGCCGTACATTTTTGGCCGACGTAGGCAAAGGGATGCTGGTGGCCAGCGTCGGATCGTCGCTGGCGTTTGATCTTGGTCTCTGTTCCGCCAGCGCGGCCGATTTCGACGATGCCTTGCGCTTTGGTGACTTGGAGCCGCTCGTAAGTTTCATGCAAGAGACTCCGTTGGACAAGTTGCAGTCCGAGGTTCTCGGCAAACTGAAGGCGGGAACCGAGTTGAAAACATTGGTCGCGGCGGCAGCGCTGGCGAACGCGCGATCTTTTGGCGGCCAAGACTATGACGGCTACCATACCTTTATGGCGTTGGGCCCGGCCTGGGAAATGTCGAAAGCGTTGCCCGAATCGCAGAAGGCTTTGCCGATTCTGAAAGTTCTCTATCGCAATACGCACCGAATTCAAAACGCTGGGGGCGGCCACGCGCATGAAGTCCTGCACATCGTCGAGCCCGCTTCGCTGGCGGCTGGCGCGGATGGCGGACAACTGTTGCAACAAGCAACCCGCGCGGCGGATTTCGACCGCGCTGAATCAGTCTTCGCAGCGCTGGCGACGGGACCGGTCGGCGAGGCTTACAACCATTTGCAATATTCGATCCAAGATGAAATTGACGTGCATCGCATCGTGCTCGCTTGGCGGGCGTGGATGATGCTGGGGATCACCGGTTCGCAACATGCTCACACCTTGCTGCGGCAATCGGTTCGGTACTGTGTCGATACTGAACAAGAAATGAAAAAGCACAATCGCCAACCGAGCGCGATTCGAACTCTGTTGCCCAAGCTATTGTCGGACCATGGACTGCTTGAACGTACTGCGGGCTCGCGCGATCCAGGCGACTCATGGATCGAAAAAATGAGTGCCCTGATCTTCTCATCAAAACGAGCCCAAGCCGCCGAAGCAGTCGCCGCCGCGCTCGCCGAAGGAATCTCGCCAGAAGCAATAGGCGAAGCGATCTCGTTGGCAGCCAACCAATTGCTGTTGCACGATCCGGGTCGCACTGCCGAACAAACTTCGCCTGGTAAGCCGATTGGAAGCGTCCACGGCGCGTCGGTCGGCGTCCATGCTTCCGATTCGGCAAATGCATGGCGAAATATCGCGCGAGTCAGCAACCCGCGCAACACCGCCGCTAGTCTTATTGTCGGCGCTTATCACACTGCCGAACAGAATGGCCTAGTCGGCACTGAACCATTGGAATATCAACAGCTCGCCAAGGAAATTGGCAAAGACCGACCCGACGAATTGCTGGCCGTATTGGACGCTGCCGTTCGCGCGGGTGATCAGATTCGAGCCGCAGCGGCTGCGTTTCGATTTGGCCAACTAGGCCATCCGGCCGCCGACGCGCTCAACGTTTTGTTGCAATTTGCCGTCAGCGAGGATGGTGCGCTTCATGCCGAAAAGTACTATCGTACCGTCAGCGAAGAATTTGCCGCGACGCGAACTGCTTTTCAATGGCGACATCTCGTTGGATTGGCTCGCGTTTCGGCCAGCGAGTTCGGCCACCCCGCCCCAGGCCAACTCGAAGCCCGCCAACTGTTGGGCGTGTAAGAATTCGTCGATAGATGATTGACGCAACCCGCGCGGCTTTCGTCGTTTAACCCGGAGCCAACGGCGACGGTGTTGACGTATCGAAGGGCACCGTCGCCGGTGGCTCCGGGTTATACGACGAAAGCCGCGCGGGTTGCGTCAATCATCTATCGACGAATTATTACACGCCCAACAGTTGGCGGGCTTCGAGTTGG
>JANMEB010000407.1:0-4501 GCA_031376585.1 Planctomycetota bacterium
CGCTCAAGTTCTTTGATCGCCAGGTCGGGCGACTGAAGCGGTACGGTTCCCAGGCCGGCGAATCGATTGGGATATTGATGGACCACACCCGCCAAGTGATCGTTGAGGATTCGCGACAGGTCGTACGTGTCCATCGGCCGGGCCCAGTAGCTAAACATGACGGGGACGGTCGAGAGGACTTGGAAATCGACGCCTGACTTTTGGCAATCACTGATGCGCGTCGCCGGATCCCAACAATTCTCTTGGACTTCGCGAAATTCTTTGCCGTCGATCACCATTCGCGCGCAACCCGGCTGATGGTGAACAAGCTGCACGAAACCGCCATAGCCATAGCGGTCCGCCAGATCGGGCCAATCTTTGGGCAAGATATGCGTGTGGATATCGATTCGCGGGTTCGCGGGCAAATCGAGTTGAACTGTCCGTGATGATTCCATAATCGCCGCAAGCGAATTCTAAGAAAAGTTAAACCGACAAGACCGAACCGCACGAGCTGCACTTGCGTTTGTCTTCGGATTCCTTGAAGCCCGCGATGAGGGACTTCATTTTTACGACGATGTCCTTGGGTTGCTGCAAGCTGAAAAATTCTTCGTGAATTTTTTCGTGGCACTTGTCGCAAAACCACATCAGGCCATCGGTTTCGGAAGATTTTCTCGTTCGTTCGATCACCAGGCCAATGGTGTTAGCCGGCCGCTGCGGAGAATGAGGGACTTTGGGAGGGAGTAAGAAAATTTCGCCAGCGCGGATGGGGATTTCAACCGGGTTGCCATCTTCAATAATTTTCAGCGTGATGTCCCCTTCAAGTTGGTAGAAGAATTCTTCCCCTTCGTTGTAATGAAAGTCCTTTCGCTGGTTTGGTCCGCCGACCACCATGACGATAAAATCCTCGGAGGCTTCGTAAACACATTGATTTCCGACGGGCGGCTTAAGCAAATCGCGATGATCGTCGATCCACTTTTTGAAGTTAAACGGTCGCTGGATTTTCATAACTCACCTTTCATTCGATAGTTGCGATGCACTTGAGTTCAATCGCGATTGGAGTTGGTAGTGACGTGATCTCGATCGTGGTACGGCAAGGTTGATTGGTGCGGAAATACTCCTCGTACAGTCGGTTATACGTGGGAAAATCGGCTTGCATATTGGTGAGGAAAACGGTCACGTCGACCAATCGATCCCACGATGAACCGGCTTCTTCTAGTATCGTGCGGACATTTCGAAAAACGCTGTGGCATTGCGTGGCGATGTCATAGGCCGTGATCTTGCCGCTCGCATCCTGCGTCACTCCTGGGATCGAATTGCTTCCCCGTTCACGCGGGCCGACCCCGGAAAGAAACAACAAATTGCCGACGCGCCGCGCGTGCGGATAGCTGCCGACCGGTTCCGGCGCGACGTTTGAGTACAGCTTCGATTCGGCCATCAACAAACTCCGCAAAAAGCAGAACGCCAGTATACGCAATGAAGTGCTTTTCCGCAGGCTCTCGCCGATTAGTGTCGCTGAATGCAGACATTTTTTGTTTCGGTGAAGAACCGCATCGCTTCAACGCCACCTTCGCGACCGACTCCCGATTCGCGCACTCCGCCGAACGGCGTACGAAGATCGCGAACGAGCCAGCTATTGACCCAAACGACTCCCGCCGCGATTTTTTCGGCGCAGTTCAATGCCGTATTCGTATCGCGAGTCCAAACGCTGGCCGACAAACCGTAGCGAGTCGCGTTGGCCAACGAAACTGCATCGTCCAAGTTGTCAAAGGCTTGAAGGGTAACGACCGGCCCGAAGATTTCTTCTTGATTGGTACGGCATTGAGGGCCAAGTCCTTCGATGACCGTCGGTGCAACGAAGAAACCATTGGCGCACCGACCCGATAGTCGAACTTGTTGACCCCCGGCGAGTACTTGGCCACCCTCTTGCCGGGCGACTTCAATACAACCAAGTATTTTTTCCATGTGCGACTGGGAGACAACGGCCCCCAAATCCGACTTGTCATCCAGCGGATCGCCGACGACGAGACTCGCGGTACGCTTCAAAAAATCAGTCCGAAAACGCTCGTAGATAGATTGCTGGATGAGAATCCGCGAGCCGCAAAGGCAAATCTGACCTTGATTGGAAAAAGACGAGCGGATCGTCGCGTCCAGCATTCGTTCATAGTCCGCGTCAGCGAATATGATATTGGGATTTTTGCCCCCCAACTCTAGCGAGGTTTTCACAAATCGCGTTGCAAGCTGCGAAGCAATCCGCGCACCGGTTGTCGTGCCGCCGGTAAACGACACAGCGCGAATCGAGGGATTGGCGACTAGTGCTTCGCCTGTTATCGCGCCGCTTCCGTGCACAACATTCAAAACGCCGGCGGGCCAGCCGCATTCCTCAACGCCCTTGCACAACATGGCTGCCGTCAGTGGCGTAATCTCCGAAGGCTTGCCAATCACGCAATTTCCCGCCGCCAGTGCCGGAGCAATTTTCCAAGTGAACAGATACAGCGGCAAGTTCCAGGGCGAAATGCATGCCACGACTCCCAGCGGCTGCCGCAATGTGTAGTGAATCGCATCGGGAGTCGCGTTGCTTTCGCTGCTCCACGTCATGGCCATCGACGCAAAGAACCGAAAGTTCGTAACGGCCCTCGGAATATCCACCGTGCGAGCTTGCCGAAGCGTTTTACCATTGTCGTCGCATTCGGTTTGAGCCAAAGAATCAAAATTCCTTTCGATCCAATCAGCAAGCCGATTCATATAACTCGCTCGTTCCGCCGACGGCAATGTCGACCATTTCGGAAAAGCTGCTTGTGCCGCATCGGCGGCAGCGGCGATATCGGCTGCGTCAGAATCTGGTATTCGGGCGATGGCTTCGCCGGTCGCCGGGTTCATGTCGTCGAGCCATCGGCGGCTGGCAGGCTCGGTAAACCGCCCGCCAATAAAGTTTTTGACTTGAGAGATCATCGTCGCCGCCATTTGGTCAATACAAAGCGTACTTTGCGAACGCCCATAATCAGACCACAATAGTCACGACCCGTTAACGTGTCGTGGCCCAATTCGCCGCGACCATTATCAAAACGGACGACCTACTCGACAAGCCGTAAGGTTAGCAACTTTGATGCAAGTCCATCTTCAAATCGGATCGCGCCGCGTCTGGGCTGACTTGGGGAAACCCATCTCGATCGGCATTCGCCAATCGTTTGGGCCAGATCAAGTTAACCACTTTGGCGTCGACGTCGCCAGTCGCCAACCGATTCGCTCAAGCGGTTTCGTAGGCTCAACGTCACAAGGTGGAAGTTGCAATGTCGATCAAATTTCGATCATTCCTCATTGCAATGGTACTCACATCGAACATGTTGGCCACATCGTTGACAAAGCACTGGACGCAACACTTTCACACGTACCCCCACTCATGTCGGCGGCGTTAATCACCGTGCAACCCATTGAGGCGAAGTTGTCAGGAGCCGAAAGTTATCGACCACCCCTGTCGCCGACGGATTGTGTGATTCCGGCGAGCAGCCTTCGGCGAGCGGCCGAAAAAATATCGCTGGAGCATTCCGGTGCTGACGCTTTGATCGTCCGTACTCTCCCCAACGACGATCGAAAATTGCACTTTCGTTACGGAGTCGACCTCGATCCGCCGTTTTTTACAATTGAGGCATTGAATTGGATTCTCGATCACGGATTCGAGCATTTGCTGGTTGATTTTCCGTCGCTGGATCGGATGCACGACGACGGTTTGCTGACGAATCACCATTTATTTTGGAATGTGCCCGAGCAGACACATCTATTGGCAAACGACTCGAGCGTTCAGCGATCAATCACCGAAATGGTCTTTGTGCCAACCGAGGTTCCCGACGGACATTATCTGTTGAATTTGCAGTTTCCCGATTGGGCCACGGACGCGGCACCGGCCCGCCCTTTATTATTTGCGATCCAAGAGCATGAGCACAACAAGTAGCCCCCAAGTCGACTTTACGACGCGAGCTTACGCCGAACAGCTTGATCGCGAGGACCCGCTGCGTCGGTTTCGCGACGAGTTTTATTTTCCGAAGACGGCCGACGGTCGCGATGAACTTTACTTGATGGGCAATTCGCTTGGATTGGCGCCGAAACGAACTGCGACGAATGTCAACGAGGAGTTGGAACGGTGGCGCACGATGGGCGTGCGCGGGCATCACGAGGGAAAATTTCCTTGGATGCCGTATCATGAGTTTTTGACCGAGCCGATGAGTCGCATCGTGGGAGGGCTACCGCACGAAGTCGTCGTGATGAACGCACTGACCAGCAACTTGCATTTAATGTTGGCGACCTTTTACCTGCCGACGTCGACACGAGACAAGCTATTGATCGAGTCGCGAGCTTTTCCCTCGGACCGTTATGCAGTCGAGTCGCAAATTCGATGGCACGGACTTGATCCAAGCAAGTCGCTGATTACTTTTGCGCCACGAACCGGCGAAGTCCTGTTGAGTGACGACGATCTTTGCGAACGCATTTCTCGCGACGGAAAAGAGATCGCCGTTTTGTTGCTTCCTGG
>JANMEB010000473.1:0-2718 GCA_031376585.1 Planctomycetota bacterium
CAAGTTCGTGCGGGCTTTGATCGCGCTCGCGTGCAAGCCATTCGCACGGGCAACGTCTACGCATTCTTGTATCGGCCCGCGTCGGATGCTTACACACTTTCGCCGCTGATCAATGCCTACTCTCTGGTCAATCCGGCCATCGCCGCGAGCTCTGGGGATTCACCGGCGATGAGACAATTACCTACTGGGCTCATCTTTGCAGGTAGTTCCGTTTCCGAAGACGCCAGGGCTCAATTTGAATCCGAAGGTGCTGCGATCGGTGGAGGTGGAATGACACCGATCCTGTTCTATCCGGATGGAACATCCCAAGACGCATACTTGTTCGTCTCCAATGAGCAAGGCGATCAAATTCGCGTTCATCTTCGGGGCTTGACTGGCTTGTCGACTGCTGAGCACGTTGGCGACAAGGAGCGGCAGCGATGATTCGTCGAACATTCGTATTCCGCCGCCGATTTCGAAAGGGGCTTTCGCTTCTGGAAGTCATTTTCGCGATCGCGATTCTTGGTACGGCGCTGGCCGCGATTGGCCAGCTTGTTCAACTCGGCATGAAAGCCGGCGGTGCGGCGCGGGTCCAAAGCATCTCGCAGATTTTGGCCGACGCGAGGATGTCCGAAATCGCTTGCGGCGCATTGCCGCTCGAATCGAATTCCGGTGCGATGATTGACGACTCACCGGGATGGCAATATTCCGTTCAAGTCCAACCCGCCGAACAAATCGGCTTGCTGGTGGTCAAAGTCACCGTTCAACAAGTTACCGCCGAACGCCCCGTCCAGTTCTCCGTGGTGCGGTTTATGCCTGATCCAAACTTTGAATTCAACGATCCGGCGGCCGAGCAATGACACGACGCAACCATCATCGAAGGCACCGTCCGTTGGCGTTTACGCTCTTGGAGGTCATCGTTGCAATCGGGCTGACAACGATGATTATCGGCGTCATTGGCACGGCGATTCGGATGTACTTTATCAACTTGAAACAAGCTCAAGCCAATATGGAGCTCACCGAACTGGCGCGCAATACACTTAACTTGATGACGTCTGATATTCGGGGCGCAATTCAGTACAAGCCAGTCGATGTCTCTGGACTGCAAGAATTGCTGGACTCGCAAGCGGCCGCAATTAGTGGGCCGACGAGCACCGCCGATGCGGATTCTGAGACCGGTGGGGACGCCGACGAAACGGATGGCGAAAGCGCCGACAATGCGTCTAACGATTCGTCGGCCGGCTCTACCCCGGCTACGTCTACGACTAAGGCCCCATCAACTCTACCCCCAGAAAATCGTCCGAAATTTATCGGCACCAACAAGGAAGTCGCAGTTGATGTCAGCCGTCTGCCTCGGCTTGACCAATATCATCCGATTCTGCACATGAATTCAGGCGGCGAATATACTTCGCTTCCGACCGACGTAAAGAGTGTCAGCTATTTCGTGTCGATGGACGCAAACGATTCGTCGGCGGTACCCGGCGGGCTGTATCGGCGAGAAGTCGATCGAGCAACGAGTGGCGACGGAAACAGTTCGAACATTTTTGCGGTTGACGCGGCAGCCAAACAAGTCGCCGCCGAAATTGTCGATGCCTCGTTCCGCTATTTTGACGGCGAGGCGTGGCAAGAGCAGTGGGATTCCGATGACTCCGGTGGATTTCCTTCAGCAGTCGAGATTACTATCATCATCGATCCCCGCCGCGCTAGCGTGGCTCAAAAAGGGAAGTATCAACTTTCGGACGCCGATCCCAAGTCGTTGCGTACATTTCGAACGGTTACGAAATTGCCGCTTGCCGAAATCCTAAGCGCCGAGGAGCAAGAACTCATCGCCAACCCAACCGAATTCACAAGCCCGACCGAACAAGCTCCGGCGACGGAGGGCGACCAATGACGAACGCCAAGAAATTGATTCCGAATCGAAACGGGATCGTGCTTGTTATCGTGTTGGTTTCCGTCGTTTTCTTAGCGCTGGCGGCGTATACCTTTTCGACCCTGATGGTGACACAATCGCAAATTACGAAACTGGCCGGACGACAAGTCCAATCGAAATGTCTTGTCGATTCCGGCATCGACTACGTGCGGATGTATTTGGCCCTGGATGATGCGTCGATCAAGGAACTCGGCGGCCGCTATAACAATCCCAATTACTTTCAAGCGATCAATGTTGGCTTGGATGAGACCAATTCCGCCAACATCGGACGGTTTACGATTATTGCCCCAGACCTTGACCAAGACGGCAATCCAGGCGGCTTTCGCTATGGCCTCACGGATGAATCGACTCGCTTGAATTTGAATATTTTGGGTTTCGTTGAAGCGTACTCTGCCGGGGGCGGGAAGCAGTTGCTGATGTCGTTGCCTCAGATGACCGAAGACGTCGCCGAAGCGATTCTGGATTGGATCGACACCGACGATGATATTCGTCCAATGGGTGCGGAGGGCAACTACTACGGGAGTCTCAATCCGTCTTTTGATCCGAAAAATGGCCCCTTGGATACGATCGAGGAATTATTGTTAGTCCGCGGCGTTACACCTGAATTATTATTCGGCTTGGATGCCAACCACAATGGCGTCTTCGACAGCAACGAAACGTGGAACAAAATCAAAGTCGCCGAAGGGGACCTGTACCAGTGGAATGAATCCAGCACCTACATCCAGGAGCCGCCGTTCCTGGCGGACCTGACGGTCGAAATCAAACCCATTGAGCCGATTCAGGGCGCTCGCGTCCTGGCGATGCTGGGG
>JANMEB010000478.1:0-2152 GCA_031376585.1 Planctomycetota bacterium
TCGTAACTTTCACACCAATTCACCTCCATTCAACTAGCCAACTTAGAAACGAAAGATTGACGTTCAATGGTCACTGCCAAAAAAAGCCACGGTCGAGTTACTCAAGTCATCGGCTCGACGTTCGATGCTGAATTCGATGAAGCCAGCCTCCCGTCAATTTACAACGCCGTGAAGCTAGACATCGACTCTGGCGGAAAAAAGTCCGTTTTGACCGGCGAAGTTTCCAAGCACTTGGGAGGCGGAAGAGTTCGCTGCGTCGCGCTGGGCAGCACCGACGGCCTGCGCCGCGGATCGGAATGTCGTGATACCGGCGCGCCAGTTTCAGTTCCCGTCGGCACGGCTACGCTCGGCCGAGTATTCAATTTATTGGGTGAGCCGGTCGATGGCCGAGGCCCCGTTCAAGCTCAAGAGTTTCGCGCGATCCACCAATCCGCACCGCTCATCGAAGAACTTTCAACCAACACCGAATTGTTTGAAACGGGTATCAAAGTCATCGACTTGCTCACGCCGTTCGTTCGCGGTGGCAAAGCCGGATTGTTCGGTGGTGCAGGTTTGGGCAAAACCGTTATTCTCACCGAGTTGATCGCTCGCATCGCCAGTTCGCACGGTGGTTATTCGGTTTTTGCCGGTGTCGGCGAACGCACTCGCGAAGGAACCGACTTGTGGCACGAAATGCAAGAAGCGGAAATTGGTCAGACCGGCCGCAAAGTCATCGAACAAACCTGCATGGTCTTTGGCCAAATGAATGAACCGCCTGGATCTCGCCTACGCGTTGCACTTTCGGCTCTCACGATGGCCGAATACTTCCGCGATAAAACCGGCAAGGATACGCTCCTCTTCGTCGATAACATTTTCCGCTTTTCACAAGCGGGCAGCGAAGTCTCCGCGCTTTTAGGTCGAATGCCATCCGCAGTCGGATACCAACCGACGTTGGCGACCGAAATGGGTGCGCTGCAAGAACGAATCGCGTCCACTCGCAAAGGCGCGATCACGTCAGTCCAAGCCGTCTACGTTCCTGCCGACGATCCCACCGACCCCGCACCCGCGACCGCTTTCGGCCAGCTCGATGCGTTCATTTATCTCGAACGCTCGATTTCGGAAAAAGGTATTTATCCCGCCGTCGATCCACTCGCTTCGTCCAGCCGCATTCTCGATCCGCAATACGTCGGCGAACGCCATTACGCCATCGCACGCCGCGTCCAAACGACTTTGCAACGCTATCGCGAATTGCAAGACATCATTGCGATCCTTGGCGTCGACGAATTGAGCGAAGAGGACAAGCTCATCGTACATCGCGCCCGCCGCATCGAACGATTCTTGTCGCAACCGTTCTTGGTCGCCGAAGTCTTCACGGGCAAGCCCGGTCAAATCACACCGCTGGCCGAAACGATCCGCAGCTTTGAAGAACTTTGCGACGGCAAATGGGACCACCTCCCCGAAGAAGCCTTCATGTACGTCGGCGTCATCGAACAAGCCGAAGAACAAGCCAAGAAAATGGCTGCCGGAGTTTAATAAAAATGGCCGAGTTCCAAGTCGTCATTGTCACGCCAGAAAATACTGCCCTCGATCAGATGGCGGACTACGTTACATTGCCGGCCATCGACGGCGAGTTGGGCGTGATGTCGAACCACGCGCCTTTAATTGCCCGTTTGGCCTTTGGCGAAATGCGAATTCAATCCGCGGGCAAGACCAGTCGCTACTACGTCGACGGCGGCTTCGCCCAAATCGCCGACAACGTCGTCTCCGTTTTATCCGGTCGCGCCATCGCTGCCAGCGAAATCAACGTCAAAGACGTACAGCGCCAATTGGACTCCGCCGAATCCCAAGACACTACCGACCCCGCGCAAGAAGCCTTGCGAAAACGCTCCATCGCGCAAGCCCGGGCCCAACTGAAGATCGCCAGCAAGTAGTGCGATCTACAGTTTCACCACCGTTCATTTTCGCCCCGGAGCTGAGAAATCACAGCTCCCCTCCCGTGAACCACATCAACGAATACTGACCCGTTTGAATTGTTTGGTCGATTAACGAGACATGATTGATGGCATGGCGACCAACCGAAATAAAGCGATACGTGGAACCGCGACAATCGAGCACCCAAGTCGTGATTGTCGAAACAGACGTTGGACTCGGTTTTCTCAAAGCGATGGGTAAT
>JANMEB010000481.1:0-11331 GCA_031376585.1 Planctomycetota bacterium
TTCGGCGACTATTTTTCGCAAGCGGCTTTCTGGTTTCAGAATAACGCGATGGCCCAACACGGGTGGCGCGATGACTTTAACGTCGTCTGGAAGAACGAAATTGCGCCCGCGAATTGCCGCAAGGGCCTGGCTGGCTCGAAACAAAGCAATCGAAGCGCGAGGGCTACCACCCAAACTGAGATGTTCATGACGGCGAGTAAGCTGGACAATTTGCAAGATGTATTGGCTGATTTTTGGATCGACGTGAACCGATCGAACCATCCGTTGGGCTTCGACAATTTCGTCGCCCGTGACGACTGGCTTGAGTGAGTCGATCGGATGGCCCAGTTGTTGCGACGAGAGCATCTTCAATTCGTCGTCCGAGTTTGGATAACCTAGTCCGAACTTCATCAAGAAACGGTCGAGCTGCGCTTCCGGCAAAGCAAACGTGCCTTCGTGATCGATTGGGTTTTGCGTCGCGATAATAAGGAATGGTGCTCGCAGCACGTGCGTTATTCCGTCAACAGTGATTCGGCTCTCGGCCATCGCTTCCAACAAGGCGGCTTGGGTTCGCGGAGTCGTCCGATTGATTTCATCTGCAAGCACCAGGTTGGCGAACAGCGGGCCCGGACGAAATTCGAACTGCGTCGTTTTTTGATTGAAGATCGACGCGCCCGTGACGTCGCTGGGCAAAAGGTCAGGCGTGCATTGGATTCGTTTGAATTCGCAGCCGACGCTACGCGCCAAAGCCCGCGCCAACATGGTCTTCGCGACGCCCGGAACGTCCTCAAGCAAAATGTGCCCTTCGCAAAACCACGAAACAAGCGAATACACCAGTTGCTGACGTTTGCCGACGATGACGAGTTCGACGTTCTGAATTAGACGTTTCGCAAGATCGTGAACTGGCTTCATGTTGAGGATGGTCTTCTAGGCTAAGCGTTTGAGTTGATATCGCCGTAGTTCAGTTTATACGAAGATGGACTCCGAGTACGCTCAGGTCTTGAAATTCCGTGAGTCCCTCCATGAGAAATCAGGGCGCCATGGCTGGCGCTAACGGACGGCTCGATTGGCCAATTCACTTTGGCATCGAGGGGTATTTGGTCAAGCCTGCTCGGCGCGGCCAACGCGGAAGTTAGAATGCGGCAAGGTATTTGGCCTTTCGATCCAGGAGACTAATTTTATGTCCGTTCAAAATCAGGTTTTGCCTTTCACCGTGCGAATTGTTGTGGCAGTCGCCGCCATGATGGCTTTCATTAGCAATGTCGCTGGGCAGCAGTCGGCACCACCATCGGATTTGCAAAAGGAATTGTCGGATTTATTAACGAGCCAAGCGACCGCTTGGAACGACGGAAACTTGGATCGCTTTATGGAAACGTATTGGCATTCGGAGAAATTGACTTTTTCGTCGGGCGGAAACACGACTCGCGGCTGGCAAGCGACCCTTGACCACTATCGACAACGATACGGGAACAAGGAAAAAATGGGGGCGCTCCGATTCTCCGATTTGGAAGTTTCTGCATTGGGTAATGAAGCGGCACTCATGCTGGGTAGATGGCACTTAAAAGCGCAGGGCCAAGAGGTTGGCGGCAATTTTTCTTTGATCTGGCGAAAAATCGAAAAAGAATGGAAAATAATTCACGACCACACATCCTCGACCGACACGGATACAGATGAGCCCGCGAAGCCCGATCAACAGTAGTGGCATGCCCGCCGAAACCAATTAGGCATTCGCGAGGTAAGTTGGTATGCCGGCGACGCAACACGATTTAGAAATTTGACAACGAAACCGCATTCCGCTTGGTTATGGATATCGTCAAGACGACACAGGTTCGAACAACCGTTGGCCTAGTGATTTGGTTGATCGTGGGTTTTTTGGGTGGATGGTACTTGATCCGCGATTTCGCTGGCGTGCAGCGCGGAACGGCGAAGCAAGTCACTGAGTTCGTGTTTACCCCGCGGCAAACAATTGAATTGAACTTTCCGAGCCCACAGTTCCTCAACAAGAGTGAAACGATCTTTCAGCGCCACGGCGACCGATTCATCCGGGTTGGGGAGATTGTCGCCATACAGCCGTTGACGCCAGGTGAATCTGTCACCGGCGGGTGGACAGAGCGCGCCACGGCCGAAATTTACGCTTGTGCGGCGAGGTTTACATCCAACGACCGACTCATATACATTCCGTCGACGGAGTCGATGTCGTGGGTTGTCGCTTCGCTGATGACTCCACAGCGGCGAACCAGGATCAATGCACTTTTGCAGGATGCGTACGTCGATCACCATCGTGAGATCGCGGCGCATTTCCGTCCAATTATCGAAGAGACTTTGCGCGAGGCATCGGTTGTCATCTGGGAAGACTTGCAACGTATTGCACCGGAATATGACGAACGCTTGCGGGCGATTGGTGAGCGATATCGCAAGGACTTGGTCGACGGGCGCCTGGTACCATTGTTGCGAGATGAAATTCTTCCAATCGTCATACGTGAATCCGAACCGCTGGCCAATCGAATTGGCGAGGAGATTTGGAATGAGGCGTCGATCTGGCGGTTCGGGTGGCGAGCGATGTACGACGTCTTGCCGCTACCGCAACGCGATTTGACCAAACGCGAGTTCGAACGGTTTGTTCAAATCCACGCCGTCCCGGTTTTGCAACGAAATATCGGTGATATTCTTCAGTTGCAACAGCGTATTTTTGCAACGATTACGCAAAGTACAAAAGTTCAGCGCGAAGTCGCCGCCAGTTTGCAACACGTCTTGCGGGACAGTGAGGCGCAAGCTCTTGCAGTGGAAATGTTGCAGCGGGTCGTCGCCAACAATCCGCGGCTGAACCAGATCGTAACGGATATTTGGAATTCTCCCAAGGCAAAAGAAACAATCGAGTTGGCGAATGAAAAATTAGAATTCACGATCGCCTCGATTGGTGAAGAACTGTTCGGCAATCCTCACACGGCAATTACGCCTGAGTTTTCACGCGTGTTGCGATTCAAGGTATTGCACAAAGACTGCCAATGGTTGGTGCTTGAGCGGGGTGACGGAGCGGGCGACGTTGTCCATTCGACGGATGTTATGGTGGGAATGCATTCCATCGAAAATCCCTTTCACGTTTCGGCGGAGAATCGAAATTGATTCGAAGCACCGAAGAAGCCAGCGGAGACGGCAGCGCTGAAATTCGCGTACACCAATTGACCGTGCGAGCCGGTGATCGCGTGTTGCTGGAAAATGCGAGCGCCATTTTTCCTGCCAAGCAAATCAGCTTGATTGTTGGACCGAGCGGCGTGGGCAAATCGGTTCTGCTCCGAATCATCTGTGGCCTTATCGATCGGCAACATCCAGCCATTCGCTTTAGTGGCGAAATCCAAGTTGGCGATGCACTTCGGAAGACCGGTGAAATTGGCGTCGTGTTTCAATCGTTCGCTTTGTTCGATGAACTGACGCCGCGATCCAACGTCAAATTCGCCAAAGATCTCGGTGGCCCGCGTTCGGCTTCAGTCAATGTAGACGCTATGCTGACCGAACTTCGAGTACCGACTAGCGTACCGACGTCTCAACTAAGCGGCGGTCAGCGACAGCGTTTGGCAATCGCTCGGACGTTGGCCTTCAATCCGCCCGCGATCTTGTACGACGAACCCACTTCAGGATTGGATCCAGCGACCGGTGAGCAGGTAGCGCAGCTTATTCGACAGACGCACGAGGCCCATCAGAAAACGTCGGTCATCGTGACTCACGATTACGAGACGCTGCTGCCGATTGCGAACGCAGTCTTCCTAATGGATCCTGTAAGGAAGCAACTATTGCCCATTGAGCGCGGACAATGGGGAGATTTATCCGAGATGCTCAAGCCGATGTCAGCGGCCTCCCTACGGGAAACGGAGCCGATGCAATGGAGCTGGCGACGATTCGCGTTGCGCCAGACAAGTGAGTTTCTGCAGACCACCACGCGAGCTTTGGAGGCCGCTTGGATTGGCTTGGTTAGTTTGTTGCCAACGTGGGGCAATCCGAAATGGGGACTGCGGTATCTTGCACATTATCTGCGGTTGGTCGTTGGACCGACGGCTTGGTTTTATTTGGGAATCGCGGGCTTTATCGTCGGCTTCGTAACGACGTTTTTCGTTTTTCGCTATTTGCCTTACGCGACTTATACGGAGCCGCTACTGATTGACGATTTACTTGCGGCGCTGGGATTTTCGACGTATCGAATTTTTGTTCCGGTGTTGGCGACGGTTTTGATTGCCGCTCGTTGCGGAGCTGCCGTTTCATCCGACGTAGGGAGCAAGCAGTACGGAAATCAAATTGATGCGCTGCAGTCCCTGGGTGCTGCGCCGCGCAGTTATCTGCTAACGCCAATTCTCATATCGTTTATCGTAGGCACGCCCGCGCTCACGCTCTTTGCGTTTTTTGTGGCCCAGTTTTTAAGCTTGATGGCATTTGTCGGAACGCATCCGGAACATGGACCGGACTTTTGGTATTTGAACTACCATTACGCCCTGAACAAAACGACCGGTCCATTTTTCAAAGGAACGGTATGGCTATTGGCCAAGCTGGTTTTGTGTGGTGCGGGCATTGCCGTGGTCTCGTACTTTCAAGCTCGCCGGCCCAAGTACTCCAGCAACGACGTGAGCAACTCGGTAACGGCGACGATCTTTTGGGCCACGATTTACGTTCTCGTGATCCATTTCGTCTTTGCGTTTTTTGAGTTCGACCCAGCCGATGTCAATAATTAAATTTTTGCAGGCGCCGCCTTGCTACGTCCTAACTCGTTATTCGCCGCGGAGTTTGAGGCCGAGCTGGGTCAGCTTTTCGCGGACTTCGTTCAAGCTTGTGACGCCGAAGTTTTTACATTCGAGCATGTCGTCGCCAGACTTGCGGACTAACTCGCCGATCGTGTTGAGTCCGAGTCGGGTCATGCACTTTCGCGCGCGAACGGAGAGTCCGAGTTCTGAGATTGGCCGTTCGAGTAAGGCTTGTTCATCAGGACCGAGCGTGCCCAAATCGATTGGTTCTTCGACGATCGCGCTTTGGTTGGCGAATTGGCCAAGCGAAAGCCCTTTGTTGGCGAGCATTTCTTTAATTTCAACTAAGGAAGTTTCACCAAAGTTCTTGCTGGCAAGCAATTCCTGTTCTGAAATTCGAGTCAAATCTCCCAGCGTGACGAGGCCCATTTTTTGCAGACAATTTCGGCTGCGAACTGAAAGCTCAAATTGCGAGGCCGGAATTTTGAGAATTTGAGCAATGAACTCCTCTTTTTTGTGTTCGTCAAAATCATAGCTTTCGTCCATGGAAGCCATCGTATCGCGACGAAACAGCAGAGCCCGAGGGTGCGTCGGATACGATTCCAGGATTCGGTCGTAGCAGCGCTTCGCGCGCAAATAGTCACCGCGGTCTTCGTACAAAATCCCCAAATTCAGAAGCGCACCGACGTTTGCCGGAAACACGTTAGCGGCGCGCTGATACATGTCGAGCGCAACTGCATCGTTGCCACTTCGGTCATTTTCGATGGCCAACCCAAACAATGCGCCGGCGTGTGTTGGATTGATCTCGATTGCTCGTTGGTATAACGCGACGACCTCAAGGCGGTTATTGCCGATTGCCGCAATGGTCGCTCCGCGCTGAAAGAGATAATCGGCAGTCTGCTCGATGGGGCCAAACATGTTGTCCAAGATTTCCATCGCGCCCGGGAAATTGCCGTGCAACCGCTTGGCTTCGGCAACCGATAGACGGCAAAGGTTTTGGTCGTAGCCGGCGGTCCGTGCGGACTCGAAGGACTCGATCGCGCGCGCATACCGCTTGAGCGCAATATGACATTTGCCTTGGTAGTAAAACGCAATTGCTCCGCCGTCGGCATTCACAAAAGTGTGGCAAGCAGATTCATAACGGCCCAGAAAATACTGACACACGCCAAGTCGGACCGATGTTGCGGGCGTACGGTTTTCTTGGTGCTCTAGCTGGCTTGTGAGTTCGCGTAGCGTTGAAAACCGTGAGTAATCTTCGGAGATCCGGCGCGAAATAATCTCAATTTCGATTGGGCCGAACGATGCGTTGGACGTAACAATGTCCTTTAATTCCAATTCAGCGGTATCGTTGGAGGTATTCATCGTGAAAAGGTTCCAAACTGGGTTCTTGAAAAACTATTTTTTGCGGCTAAACGAAGTCACGTTGACTTGGTAGCAAATTTCGAGAGATTAGGGCGAAATTCCATGGGAACAAAAGTGATCAATATAATTGCCAGCGCGAGTCCGATTTGGAAAGCGCGAACGGGCCAGCAAAAGCCAGCGGCGGGAGTCGAACCCGCAACCCCCGCATTACGAATGCGGTGCTCTGCCAATTGAAGCTACGCTGGCGGGCCATCGAATCGGATGACGATCTGCCAATCACCCAAAAAATAACAGTTTTTCAGGGTTTTTCCAAGCCCACGTCGCATCGCCAAATTCAATTACTCCGCAGGTTTGCTCGGTTTATCGCCCTTGGCGGGAGGGCTGGGATCGGGTTTTGTCTTGGCGGCTGATTTGCCGTCATCAGTGGGTTTCTTGTCTGGGATCGCACCGGAATCCTTGGATTCCTTTGCCGCCGAGGACTTATAGGATTCGCTGCGATAATCCGTTTGGTAAAAACCACTACCTTTAAATACGATTGCCGCCCCGGTACCGAACAAGCGTCGCAATTTATTCTTTCCGCAGTTCGGACATTTTTTGATGGGCTCCTCAGACATACGCTGAAACATTTCCAAAGACTTGCCGCAAGCGTCGCATTCGTAGTCGTAAGTGGGCATGATTTTCCAATTTGAATTGAGGACTTATCCTTCACTCTACCCTCAACCCTGCGTAGCGGGGCCTGGGAACTTTAGTGAAGTACCCTCTGAATTGCGTTCTGGAGGGGAGAACATTAGAGAATTTAGGGCCTAAAAAACCTTACTCCAGTTGCGCCCGACCGGTGGAAACAACGACATGTGCGGGGCGCACGACACGATCGTGCAACTGGTAGCCGCTGCGAGTTTCGGAAATCACGGTATTCGCCGGAACTGTTTCACTGGCTTGCATTTGCAATGCCGAATGGATGTTTGGGTCGAAGGGAGCATTGACCGAAACGATTCGTTTGCAGCCGTTAATCTCTAAAGTTTTCTCGAGCTGAATTTGCACCATTCGAACGCCATTAACAAGTCCTTGGCCGGTTTGACTTTCTGACGCCGAGAGCGCGCGGGCCAAATTGTCGACGACTTCGATCAAGCCGGAGAATAGCGGCATCGACGCGTACTTAAGTTGATCATCCATTTCACGGCGCGTGCGGCGGCGAAAATTCTCGAGGTCGGCGTGGACCCGCAAAGCGCGACCTTCGGCTTCCTGTAGCTTCAACTCGTATTCCGCAACAACCGACGCGGAATCCTTGGCAGCCTCGGCGGCCGCACTATCCACGGTGGATTCGCCAGTCGGCTTGGTTTGGTTCGGTTCAGTCATTTCGATTAAGGACCAACAAGGGTGAGTCGGATTTCGGAAGTGTGCCGGACGCTATTTGTGATTGAGCGCGAAATAATTTTTGAGCTTGTCCAAGAACGATTTCCGCTGCGGGGATACATCAGTTTTTTCCAGTTCGGCAAGCTCTTTGAGAAGCTGCTTCTGCTGTGGACCAAGTTTTTTGGGCGTCTCGATAAATGTTTGCACAAGCAAATCTCCTGCTCGTCCGCCTTGAGGGTTCGGCATGCCGAGACCACGAAGTTTGAAGACTTCGCCGGACTGCGTGCCGCTAGGAATTGTCAAAGGCTTGGAGCCGACCAATGAGGGGACGTCAATTTCCGCGCCCAAGGCGGCTTGACTGTAAGTGATCGGGATTTGCAATACCAAGTGGTCGCCGTCGCGATGAAACAAATTGTGCTTGCGAATAGTGATAAAGCAATAGCAATCGCCGCCCGGTCCGCCGACGAGACTTGGTTCGCCTTCGCCCGGCAATCGTACTCGCATGTCGCTGTCGACTCCGGCAGGAATGGTAACATCCAATTCGATTGTCGCGGCCGTCGCGCCGGTCCCTCGACAAGCGGTACAAGGATTTGTAATCATTTGGCCGCTGCCGCGGCACCGCGGGCAAGTCGTCTGAACACGCAAGATGCCATTGGATTGAACAACGTGCCCGCGCCCGCCACATTGATTGCACGATTGCGACTTAGAACCGGGTTGGCTGCGCGAGCCGTTGCACGATTCGCATTTTTTTTGGCGTGAAAAGCGGACGGATTTTTTGACCCCGTGAAAAGCCTCTTCGAGGGTCAGCGTGACATCGACACGAACGTCGCTACCGCGTTGCGTTCGTTGCCGACCCTGGCCAAACAGGTCGCCGAACATCGTTCCGCCAAACAATTCGCCAAACGCGGAAAAAATATCTTCGGGCGCAGAGGATCGCCCATTCTCAAACGCGGCATGTCCGAACCGGTCGTATCGACCTCGCTTTTCGGAATCGCCGAGGACTTCGTATGCTTCAGCGCATTCCTTGAATTTAACGACCGCATCTTGCTCGGCGTTGCTGTCCGGATGGTGCTTTACCGCAAGCTTGCGATAGGCGCGAGAGATGTCGCCGTCGGACGCATCTTTGCTGACGCCAAGTATTTCATAGTAGCAGCGTTTCGAAGCCATCGTTTTCCGCAGCCTGTTTCTTTAATGCCGCGAATCCAAGTAGCAAATCAGTTTAATAAAAAGGTCGTCTAATCTAGCCAACCTTAATTTTTCGCTCGTCGATGTTGTCAAGGCAAACGCGACCAACGACCGAACTTTCCTATTTATCGACGTGGCGGCTGGCGTGCCTTAATGTTGAAAAGCCAAAGCTTCGCGGTCTGGCCCTCTCGTTTTGCATGAACCAGCGATTTCAAAAAATAGGCCACCCTGTTGGATGGCCCAGTTTCGGCAACTCAACCGATAGCAAACTCTAGGCAATTGAGCCTTCGACTTTACCTTTTTTCTTGTCGGTTTCGTCGTAAGTAGAGACCATGGCGTCTGTCGTTAACAACAACCCGGCGATGCTGGCGGCATTGGCCAACGCGGTGCGTACGACCTTAACTGGGTCGATCACGCCAGCTTTGAACATGTCAACGTATTCGCACGAGTTGGCGTTGTAACCGGTATTGCCGCCCTTTTGCAAGATCGCATCGACGACGACCGAGCCATCGATGCCGCCGTTATTGGCGATCTGGCGTGCGGGTGCATCCAGGACGCGGAAGATAATATCGACGCCGATTTTCTCGTCACCCTTGGCGCTGGAACGAATCGCGTCAACCGCGTCGCGGCACTTAAGCAAAGCGACGCCGCCGCCGGGAAGGATACCTTCCTCGATTGCGGCTCGGGTTGCATGAAGTGCGTCCTCAACGCGGGCCTTCTTTTGCTTCATATCGGCTTCGGTTTCCGCACCGACGCTCACCACGGCAACGCCGCCCGACAATTTCGCCAAACGTTCCTGCAATTTCTCTTTGTCGTAATCGCTGTCGGTTTGCTCGATTTGCTTACGAATTTGATCGACGCGAGCGGAGATGTCTTTGCGACTTCCTGCACCTTCGACAATCGTCGTTGTGCTCTTGTCGATGGTGATTTTCTTCGCGCGACCCAAATGTTCGATGGTCAGGTTCTCCAATTGCAGACCAATGTCCTCGCTGATCAGTGTTCCGCCGGTCAGAACGGCGATATCCGACAACATGGCTTTGCGGCGATCACCGAATCCGGGAGCTTTTACGGCGCAGACATTGAGGGTGCCGCGCAAGCGATTGACGACAAGAAGTGTCAATGCTTCGGCGTCGACGTCTTCAGCAATGATCAGCAACGGTTGGCCGCTGCCGCCGACCTTTTCTAGAATGGGAACGAGTTCGCGAATATTGCTGATCTTCTTTTCGAAAATCAGAATCAGCGCGTTTTCAAATTCACATTCCATCTCGGATGGTTTATTGATGAAGTAAGGTGAGATGTAGCCTTTGTCGAACTGCATTCCGTCGACATATTCCACTGCGGTCTCGGTCGAGCGACCTTCTTCGACAGTGATCACGCCGTCCTGGCCGACTTTATGAAGTGCCTCAGCAAGCATTTCGCCGATCGCGCGATCGTTGTTAGCGCTGATCGCACCGACATTGGCGACTTCCTCTTTTTTCGAAACGGGTTTGGCCATTTTTTTCAATTCAACGACGGCTGCGTCGACAGCTTTATCGATGCCGCGTCGAACTGCCGTAGGGTTGCAACCCGAAACGAGGCTGCGAATCCCCTCGCGAAAAATCGCGCGGGCCAAAACGGTCGCGGTGGTGGTTCCGTCACCAGCGAGATCAGAAGTCTTCTGCGCGACTTCCACGACCAGCTTCGCGCCCATGTTTTCGAATCGGTCTTCCAACTCGATTTCCTTAGCCACAGTGACGCCGTCTTTGGTCACCGTTGGTCCACCAAACGATTTGTTGATGATGACGTTGCGGCCGGTGGGGCCCATTGTGATCGCGACCGCATCGGCCAATTTATCGATGCCGCGAAGCATTCGCTGACGCGCCTGATCTTCAAATAAAAGCTGCTTTGCCACGGTAATTCCCTTGTAGTTTTGAGCGTTGATAAATTGTTGTTGCACAAGCCAAATTTCGGCCGGCGCAAAAGGCTGCGACTAGACGACTTTGGCTAAAATGTCCGACTCTCGCAAAATTTTGACGTCGTCGCCATCGACCTCAATTTCGGTGCCGCCGTATTTGCCGAAAATGACTTCGTCACCGACGGCGACAGAAAGTTTTCCGCGACTGCCGTCATCCAGCAATTTACCCGGGCCGACTGCCAAGACGGTTCCGCGTTGCGGTTTTTCTTTTGCGTTATCCGGCAATACGATACCACCTGAAGTTGTTTCCTCGGCTTCGAGCGGTTCGACGACTACACGATCATCTAAAGGTCGAATTTTAATTCTGGTCATAGAGAGTTCCTTTGCTGCTGGATTTCAGATTTGTGATTTCAGGTTCAAGATTAAATTCATATTGCGGTCAGTTTATCTGTCTCGTGAACGTGTGGTACGGATAACTTGCCAGGGTGCAACAATCCGCCGTTGACTACATCATTCCTGGCATGCCACCCATGCCTCCCATTCCTGGCATGCCACCCATGCCGCCCATGCCACCCATGCCGTGGTCATGGTCGTGATCATGACCACCGCCGCCGCCTTCTTTTTCCGCTTTCGGAATTTCAGTGATGAGCGATTCGGTTGACAAGAGCAATGACGCGACGCTGGCTGCATTTAGCAGAGCCGTGCAAACGACTTTTGCCGGATCGATAACACCGGCGTCGATCATGTCGCAGTACTTTCCAGTGTCGGCGTCGAAACCTTCTGTTTTGACTTTGGATTGTCGAACGCGACTGACAACAACGGCGCCGTCGT
>JANMEB010000500.1:0-3207 GCA_031376585.1 Planctomycetota bacterium
AAGAATACACTTATTTGAATCTCGAACTGAATCCAGGATTCACGGATAAGGATTTCGAAACAGCAAATCCCGAATACGAGTTTTGAAAGTTGGACTGCCTTCGCGGATCATTTAATTCGGCAACGACGTTACTAAAGCGAGCGCTGCAAGTCATCGAGAACTTGCCGCTCAGCATTCGGGCACCTTTTGATAAATTGGATTCGATCTTTTTCGGCCCGTTCCAGAGTGACTGCCTGGGAACGCAATAACATCTCGGGAATAACTCGAAACCAACTGTTAGAGCCAGCAAAGCCGCTGATTCCAGGTTAGGAGCTTTGAAACCAGAAGCCAACCGACAGTTCGGGACGCCGAAAACGGCTTCCAAAGTGAAATTTTGCGTCCATTCGAATTCTGTCGAAATTGGGCGAACGGTCAACACTTTCACCAATTTCCATGCTACGCTCACGCCTGCGGAATCGGGAAAAGCGACTTGTCTGCAAAAATTGACAAGGACTTGATTGCAACGCCCGGCAAACGACGATAATTTGACTAGAAACCAGGGACGTGATGATAGCGTCAGTCGCGTTTCTACCGCACCCTCAAGCACCCAAGATTAGCTCCCAGTGATTATTGCTTTGGCAGAAAGAAGTTGAACTGATGCGTCGCCTACTCTTTTGTTATTTCATTTGTTTCTGCGGTCTCTCCATTCTCAGCACGGCCCGCGCACAAGACACCGGTCTCGATCTCATGTTGCAAGTTCAGCGAATGCAACAATGGCTCGGAACTAGTCCGCACGCCGAAGGCTGGCGTCGCTACTTGATGTTGAATCAACTTGAATCCCAAGCAGTGAAATCTTGGCGAGGCAATTCCAAAGTCGTTAACGCGATCGCGCGTCAATTTGAATCGGGTCAGCCAGGTTTGGAACATCCAGTTTTTGAAGGTGTGCGCCAAGCCTTGCGGAATCACGCCCAGCAGTTGCCCAATGCCAATGCCGACGTGGAATCTGCGCTTGCCAATGCTCGACAATCCTATGTTCCGAACTCTCCAGATCGCTTGCGCGGCGAACTGGTCAAGTTGCAAACGGAAGTTGAGCTTTGTAAGAATCGATATTTATTGACTCAACCGCCCGACGATGCGATCCAAGAGATCGCGGACTTGCAATTCGATGAACTGCAGGCAGCTTGCGCGGGAATTGAGCTGAACCAAGTTCAAACTCCTAACGCTCCGACGAAAAAACAGTCGGACGATTTGCGGAAATTGACGACGATTTACTTTTCGTACAACGAAAAGTCCATTTTGCAGCGTGATCGGTTCTTTCCGTTGGTTCGCCGCCAACTCGAGCGTGTGCTTTTGCAATACGCACAATTGCTCAACACCAACCCGCAAGCGGAATTTGAAAAACATTTGGACAAGCTCCAATCAAATTTGGCCTCCGCGACCGATCCGAATAAACGCGCCGCACAAGGCGAATTGGCATTGGAATTGGGCTGGCTCGACGCGACCGGCCACGCCCCGCAGTTAGTTGCCGCAGTTCGCGCTCGGCTCGCTCAGCCAAACCTCTGTTTTTTAGTTACCGAGTCATTAGCCCAGAGGCTTGCGAGTCGACCGGTCAATAACCATCAGCCCGTTAACGAAATCATTCTTGGTCGGCAGATTAATGGCGATGCAACGACTAACGGCCAAGTCCAAGTCGATTTCGTCGACGATCCCGATCAAGCTCACTTTAGTATTCACATGCAGGGCAACTCAAAGGGCAACTCGCATACACAACAAGGCCCCGTGACGGCGTACGCCGGATCGTACGCTAATATCGAGGCCCGCCGCAGCATCTTGGCGAACATTGGTGGACTGACCGAGTACGCTCCTTACGGTGCGGCGAACTTGACTTCCGAATTTCGAGGCGTGAATTGCATTCGCCTTGTCGAAAAAGTTGCTTTCAAGCAATATCAACGTGACAAAAACGCTTCCGAAGCGATCGGCGCTCGCCGCATGGAACAGCGAATGCTCAATGAATTCGGCAATGAATCGACTACCGCAATACGTAATGCCAAAGATCGAATGTCTCAAACTCGGCGCGATAACCAAGAGCAGCTTGGCATTGCTCCTCCGATGTACATTCGCACGACCAACGACTACTTGCTGGGTTTCGGGCTCAAATCCGAGACGTTTCAGATTTCCGCGCCAACCGCTCCGCCAAACTCCGTAACCGTGCCCGCAGATATCATTTTGCAAGTTCACGAGTCGATGATTGACAACTACCTCGAACCGGTCCTCGCGCGTCAAACGATCAAAAACGTCGAACTTGCCGACAAGCTTAAAAAATGGTTCGGCAAAGTACCCGAGGGGATGGCCCAACAATCGACCGACGAAATTTGGGGAATTACCTTGGCTTCGACGCGCCCCGTTCAGGTTATTTTTGACAACAACCGTTTCGGCATCGCGATCGCCGGCAGTAAATTCACTCGCGACGAGCATTACACGGATCGGGATGGAGTCAAAAAAATTCGTGTCAAGGAAACAATCGACGAGCCCATGCAGATCAAAGTCATGTTTCGATTGCAGCGCGAGCAAGGTCAATTGTCGTTGACTCGCGATGGTCGCGCGACCGTTGAGTTTACCCGCGAAGGAACGAAAACTGTACCGAAAAACGCCTTCCGTTCTTTCTTGGAAGACATTTTAAACAAATCGCTCGACGAACAAGAAAATAATAGATCCAATTCTGGGGCTGCCAGCGCTGCTCCAATGAAGTTTCCTTCGAATTTGATTCCTGCCGAGCGCTTGCAAGACCCCACCGTCGCGCAAAATCTAGAGCTTGCCGTCCTTCGCTCCGAAGCCGGCTGGATCACGGTCGCTTGGCGCTACGCACCCATGTCGCAATCTTTTTCGTCGCGCACGCTTGGCCCAATTGACCTACCCGCTATTCTCGACTTCAGTTCGCCGCCGGCACCCGCTCAATAACCAGGATGCGCGCTGCGTTTTATTACTCAACTCCCAAGTTGCGCAAGGCCTGCACGCCAATATTTAGAGAAGTTCAACGCGGGACGCCATTTGCCATCGGGTGTGGGACGGAGCACGGCGTGAAGACGACCATGAAGGTCGGTCAACAGGATTTCTTGGGTGGTTAGATTGGGCGAGCCTTCGTACTTGATGCCGCGCGAAATTCGCTCGATGTCGTACTCGCCAAGTGCGACAATCGGCAACCCCGAAAAGGCTTCGAGCGGATCGACG